>JBNNDZ010000300.1:0-4456 GCA_050285865.1 Puniceicoccales bacterium | reverse complement strand
CGACCTCATACCGCCACAGCATGATGTTTTAGCCTAAACGCACCGCAAATGGAGGTTGACCATTCTCTCTTGATGCTTTTTCAAGGTTGAGCAATCACTAGTGATTGCCGCTTTGGAAAGGCCTTCAATATGAACCGTCTCGGAGACAAAATAGATACCATCATATCTAACCGTAAGTTCGGCATTAGAAGGATGAATCCCAATGACGAATCTCGTAGACAAAAACACGGGGACATAGGAGTATTCGCTGGAATATTATTCGGATTACCAATTGCCATAGTTCTCTGGATTGCTTTATTATTTATCACTAAGTTAATGACATATTTTTCCATAGGCGCGAGCCTCTAGTTATGTCTCCACCGAATTTTTACCAGTAGAGAAATAGACTTATAGACCGCCCAGCAAAAGATTGAAATTGGCCCTCGCTAGTGGACCGCCGAGACTAGATCGACTTCGACTGGGGTATACGTTTTGGTACTCGGAAACGCACGTAGCCGGCAGAGCCCTCGCAAGTGCAATGCCTTTCGGAATAAAGCGTACAACTCGGCAATCCGATCGGGCCAGAATGCCGAGGAAGGGCAAGCCGACAGCCATGCCATAATCAATCTCGTCGATCGTAATTGATGACAAGAACCGCCAAGTCGGTCGGGATAGGGTATGCGCCGGTTATGAGCCTTTAGGTAATTATCCAGCGGCCTCAGGCGCCGAGTAGATATCTCAGAGTTCTGACCATACATAGATCGGATATCGCTCAAGCTTCCTTGAAGCTTTGAAAAAAGGCGGGGAGGGAGTTAAGGAGAGCATAATCCGGTCGAAACGCTTGAGTGCGGTAATGATGAACCACATTCTGGCATTTTATATATTTCGCAGGTAATCGCAATGGAAGCTTACAATTCGCAATACCCAGAGCAATCCATCAAAGACCTCCCAACCTTCATATACGCATCTCCGCTTTGTGGAATTATGAAGCACGAAAATATCGGAGGATGGTACACTGGATGGGCTCCTTCAAACGAACATTATGATGTCCAAGCACCCATTGAGGATTGGGTCCAATTATCTAAAGAAATTTTAATTTCGGTGCGGTCTGTTCTTAAAAAGAATGATATGGCCTTTTGTCCATTTTGCTCTTCTCCAGACGTAGCACCGGTCGAGGACAATACTGCAGATGGGGTGTGGTCAGTCGTATGCACTAACTGCGGTACATCTGGCCCTAAAGCAAATAGCGAACTTGGATGCGTTACAGGTTGGAACACTCACTTGCGAGCGTGAGGAGGCGGTGGTCTCGGCTCTTATTGTCTGTCGTCAGAACATTTGACACAGATCTGGTTGCTCGCCTGTTGAATTTTTTGGCTCGTCTGGAGGGTTGATCTTAAGCGACGATCTGGCGCCTATTAGTCGCTCAGGTCCGCTTCGCGAAGATTGGGATCGTGGTAATCCGCAATAATGGCCAAAATATCGGGCTCATCAAGAGCGCCGATCAGTTGCATGACAACTGGACACCGGGGGAGGAGCGTTAAGCTTTGAAAATCCAAACTATCCCATTTTAAGCAGCAACTGACTAAAACAATTCAGGACGGCAGAATAATAGTTATCCTGCGCCCGTGCTGTGACGTCTGTTCCCGCACCTGCCAGCAAACTTGCATATGTCGACGCCCCATAGGAGAGAGCGTAGTCGGCCACTGCGCCTGATTTAACATCAACCCATGCAGGCGGAATGCTGCCCTTAACAAAATAGCTTCGCCAAAAATCGATGATACTCTGGGCTCGACCCTCCAACCCGCTTAGTGCGAGGTAAAGGGGTATGCGAACCGCATCGAAACCAAACCTTGGTTCCCAGCCTGTGGCAGGGCCGGTTACTTTCCCGTCCGAGTATGAGATCCAGTCGGAAGGAAGCCGGTGACTACCAAACTGGCTTTGCGCCAGTAGCCAGAGGCCATCTTCCATGATCTGCGCCCATGGGCCTTCCGGTTCATGTCCGGCAAATTCGCTTAATGCGGGCCAAATGTAATAGGACAGGTTCAACACGGTCCGGTCTTCGTGAACGAAGCCGTGAGTGGCAGGCAATAGCAGCAGTCTTTCGCGTGTCGTGACGAGATCACCTGCGATGGCAGCGCGAATGGCCGCGGCACGAGATTTGAATGCGAAATTTTGCCATCGTGCTGCTGCGCGCCCCAGCGCCCACGCAATCAGAAGATCACCGTCGGTTGCATTATTGGGATCGGCAAGTGGATCAGCAGAATTCGGATCAAAGCGCCATACGAACAACGCCCTATCCTGCTGCGCCAAATTTTTATCCGTCCAATTCCAGACGCGATCGAAAATCGCGCGGTCACCAGCCAATTCGGCAAGAACGAGCGCGTATCCCTGTCCCTCGCTATGGCTGATCCCGCCATTGCCGTTGTCAACGACCCGACCGTCTTTTTGGATATAGCGACTTTTGAAATCGGTCCATGCGATCAGGAATGATGTCGTCTCGCCTGCTTTTGCCAAATGCGCCGACCGTGCCTCGGGCGACGGTGATGCATAGCTGCAGTTGGAACTGCTCATCGCAGCAAGAGCGGCAAGGAAATGCCGCCGTTCAAGGCGCATGGCGCAGTTCCAGTCGAGAGCCTGAATGCGATACAACCCATGTACGCAATGTAGCACCGTTTTGTGAAAGCGATTCAAGCCAAGCAGCGTAGGCGCCCTCTAGCATTGCGGGCATGGTATTGACGATCGTTTCACTGGCGCCGCCTTCCAGTGAAGGCAGTCCTGTGTGGACGATATCCAGCCCGTGATCGTCCAGTTCGAAATTCACTGATCCGAGGCCCATTCGGTTCCAGACGGTATTAAGCGTCAGTTCGATATCTTCGACATTGCTGAGATTACCCAGTTTTGCGAGCGCGGCCATGCGCCGTCCCGTTGCCACGAAAAAGCCGTGGGTCTGATCGGCCGATGCCGATGCGCGGATTTGCTCGACCACCATTTCCAGCACAAATTGAACGGTTTCTGGGATGAAATCCCCAGCGATCGCATTAAAACCGGTGCCCTGTGTCTCAACCGTATCATACGCCGAATTCATCATTTCGCTCCAAGCGATTGTTTGAGGCCAAAAACGGTCTTCACCTCGTTATATTCACCGAAAGTGTTAAGATCCAATTCGCCGCCAATCCGCGTCTGCCCGTTCAGGTCATACCAGAACGAACCGCCTAGATTGACTCCAAAGCCGGTTTCGCTGCTGGCGTTGTGATAGGCAGTCACATCGGAATCCAGCATTGCGAGCGCGTCAAGCTCGCCCTGCGCGGCGGGATCCGTGGGATAGAACGGCTCGGCATCCTGTTCATAGCTTTGGTAGCCGGGCGAGAGATAGCCGGTCACCTCTATCGCATTCTTCGCATAGCGATAACGCACCGGCAGGCTGACGCTGAGGAAATGCTGTGGGCTGAAATATCCGCCGTGACCAAAGGTGAAATTGTTCTGATTATTGTCATAGGCCTGATAATTGCCGTTGATCCCCACGGTCAGCACCGAATTGGCATCGGCCATCGCCTGAATATATCCGCCCGCATTGGCCTGCAGGCGATCATTGCCCCGCACATTGCGACCATCCATTTTGAAGTAACTGACATCGGCGTAGAACCCGCTTCCGTTGCGTTCTTGCGCAAAGGATGCGCCGCCACCGGTACGCATTACCGATCCCCATTCTTCGCCTGTGACCGGATCATATCCGCCGGCATAGGATAGCACGCTGTCGGTCACCGGACGGCGCTCGAACCACAGCCGGCCGCTGCTGTAGGGCGAAAGGCGAGGTGTGACCGCAACCCCACCTTGCACTTCGACATGATCGAACCCCAGCGGTGTGCTGCCCACATCCGCTTCCACAATATCGCTCTTGTACTCGGCCGAGACTGCGACACCGGATGCGTGCTGCGGACCGGCATCGATCAATTCAGCCTCTTCCTCCGCGATGATGCCGCGTGCCTGCAGCAGGCCGTTTCGCCCAAAGCCGAGCAGGCGGTTGTATTCGGGCGTTCCGGCATCGATTGAAATCGCCTTGGCCCGCGCAGCAATCCGCCCTCCGGCGAATCCGGTCGAGATGGTCGCATCAAGCCCCAATTCGGACAGTTGCGACAGCCCCTTTTCTCCCGAACGTTCGCGGTAGTGCGTATCCACTTCGACCATGGTGCCGGTTTCACGACGCAGCGTATCGATTTCAGCCGCGATCGACGCCAGCACCGGGTCGGAACCGACCGACTGGGCGGACACGGTTGGCGTGCTCCCTCCAAAGGCGTTCGAAGCCGATGGGGTTGCTGACATTGTGGGCGACATAGTTGGCGCCGCGGGACGGATCGTGTTGAATGGCGTGCCTGCATAGTTCGAAAAAGCTTCGGGTGACGGCTGTTGCACTCTCGAACTTAGGGGCGATCCGAACTGTACCGGCGCGGTCGCTTTGCCGGCGGCAGCCAGCGATGAG
>JBNNDZ010000299.1:0-3311 GCA_050285865.1 Puniceicoccales bacterium | reverse complement strand
AATCTGGTAGACAATAACCGCGCCGACGATCAGCGCCACGGTCATCGAGGCGGAAATAACGAAGCCGATCGGCGTTCGCTCACCCCAATAATCCTTTTCGTTTTGAATAAACTCCGCGCGCGTCATCACACGCACGTCCTTAGGAAGAATTTCGAATAGTTGATCGGCAATTTTTTGCGCGTTGGCACCGGGCTCCAGCATGATGAGCCCCACGCTCGCAAGGTTGGGGTCCTGCCCGGGAAAGATCTCAAAGAATGTCTGCTTACCAACGAGTAAATTACCGTCCGCGGCAAAGGTCGTTCCCATTTCAAATGAGCCAACGATCTCCGTTTTGCGGCCATTGGTTTCGGTCGATACTGTGCCGACTTCCAGCAGTTCTTCAATCGGCCCAAACTTCTCGTGTGATCGTACGTCAAAAAGTGCGTTACCGGGAATCTTCAGCTTGTTCTGCTCGGCCAGAATTGCCGGATCATTAAAGGGCTTACTTGCCGGATCAAAACCGATAATGAAAATGTCGCGGTTGACCTTGGTCTCCGGATTTTTAATCGGCAAATTCACCAAATACAGCGGCGCGACCTCTTTGACCTCCGGTAACGCAAACGCCTGAGCCAGCCGCTTCTCGGTGAAGCCACGACTGATGCCGAAGTACTCGTATTGCGGGTTCACGATGACGATATCGCCGTTCATCATCAGGTGTGGGAAGACGACCTGTGTGAACATCGCAGTCTTCAACCCCATCTGGTAGAGCATCATCGTCACTGCGAAAATGATGCCCGCAACGGCAGCGAAGAAGCGTTTCTTCTCCTTCACCAAGTTGAGCCAGGCCAGCGGAATGCCCAGCGGAATGATCTTCGTTAGCAACGGCATGGTCCGGCTCTACGGCTGAATGCGGGCAATGACCTGCGCGTGCACCGGCGGCTTCCAACCGTCGATGTCGGTTTTCTCCAGCCGAATGCGCGCAGTGACTACGCGCTGATCGGTGTATGCCAACGGATCGTTACTGAAAAGTCCCTGCGGGTTGACCAGTGCACCGACCTGCTCAAGCACACCGTTCAGTTTGCCCTGAAAGGCGTCGGATTCCAAGGTAGCCTTTTGGCCAACCTTCACTTTGCGCACATCGTCGATATAAATTTCCACGTCGACATACAACTGGCTGAGGTCGCCAATGATCGCCACTCCCTGCGGGCCAACCGCTTCGCCATTACGCGCACCGATGTGCAGGACCGTCCCGTTGCCTGGTGCGGTAACCTGCGTTAACGCCAACTGCGCCTGAACCTGAGCGATGCCGGCTTGAGCAGCCTTGGCGGCAGCTTGCGCACGAGCGAGCTCGGCCTCGACAACGGCGACTTGCTTTTCAGCGCTGCGAATTTCCGCTTGGGCGGCCGCAAGTTGAGCCTTTGCGGTCGCCACCTGCGCCTCAGCGGACTCCACAGATTGTCGCGCCGCCTGCGCTCCAGCTTCCGCCGCGGCGACCTCGGCGTCCAAACGTGCCACGGTGCCGCCTCGCGAAGCACTCAGCTCACGCAGTTCTTCGTTCAAAAGCTTTTGCTGAAACTTAATTTCCTCCGCCTCACGTCGGGGCGGGTCAAACTCATCCAGTTGATTCTGGTAAACCGCGCGAGTCCCGGTGATGCGTGCCATGCCTGCATCGAGCTTTTCCAAGGCCTCAATGCGGCCCTTCTGTGCTTGGGTCACGGCGGCTTCCGCCTGAGCAACGCCGGACTGCGCCTCGGCAACCCCGGCCTCGGCAGCGGCGACCTGTGCCTTCGATGGTTCTAGCTCGGCCTGCGCCGCGACGACTTGCTCCTTTACGACCGCCAGTTGTGCTTCGACGATCGCGACCGCTTTTTCAGCAACGGCAGCCTCAGCCTGCGTCGTGGCAAGCTGCGCCTCGGCTGCTGGACGTGTCGCCAATGTCGCGATCACCTGCCCGGCTTTCACGACATCGCCCTCGGCAACTTTCAGCTCTAAAACAATTGGCTGCCCAGTTTGCCCAGCCGGGGCTGCGACCTTAATCAAGCCTCCCTTGGGCACGATCAACCCCTGCGCTGCAACCGCATCATCGATTACTGCCTGAGCCTGTAAAAAGGGCAACACCAACGCCAAGGTGAGCGCGGCCCGAAAAAATCTAATCCGCATAGCCCGCAGATCATTAGCAACCTTGCCCACGAATGAAAGGGAAAAAGTTTCACCCTTCGCCAAAGAGCAATGGCAGCGACCTGCGCTCTCACTAAACCATGTCTACGGGGTCAACGTCGAACACGTCGATGACTTCGTCGTCCATCGGGAAATCTTTGCGAAGAGCCAAGATGGACGGCAGGACCTTCGATACGTTGCCAAGGAAATACCAGATATGAAAACGGTAGGTGTCCTTCATTTTTTCCAAAGGAGCAGGCGCAGGGCCACGTATCTCAACCGGGTGCTCGAGCTTCTCTTCGACCAGATCAGCCCATTTCTCAGCATAGAAGATGACTTTGTCCGGATTACGCCCCCGGAAAAGGTGGCGCACAATGTGGCGAAACGGCGGGTAATGAAACTCGCGGCGTTGCTCCAGCTCGACCTCGAGGTAGCCGTCGAAATCACCCCGGCGGGCGAACTGGATCGGCTCGTTTTCGGGCATGAATGTCTGCACAATCACTTCGCCAGCCGTATCGCCCCGCCCTGCCCGGCCTGCGACCTGCACCAGTAGCTGGAAACACCGTTCGCTTGCGCGGAAGTCCGGCACGTGCAGCGCGATGTCGGCGTCAACCAGCCCCACCAGTGTGACGTTAGGGAAATCCAACCCCTTGGCAATCATCTGCGTGCCGACCAGGATATCGATCTTGCCCGCTCGGAAGTCATTGAGGATATGACGGAACAGGTTTTTCTTGGTCATCGTGTCGGTGTCCAGCCGCACGACTTTCGCCCGAGGCACAACACGCTGGATCGCTTCTTCAATCTTCTGCGTGCCAAAGCCTCGTCGTTTGATCTCAACCGAGCCGCACTTCGCGCAGCGTGATGGCGCACGCTCGAAGTAGCCGCAGATATGGCATTTGATGCGCTCGTCAGACTTGTGATAAGTCAGCGTGACGTCGCAATGCGGACACTCGGGCACATAGCCGCAGTCCGGACACAGCACGCTGTTCGAATAGCCCCGGCGATTCAGAAACAAGATCGACTGCTCACGTTTCTCATAACGATCGATGAGGCGCTCGGCCAAGGGACGCGAAATATTGGCGAGCCCGTCCTTGCCCATTTTTTCGCGACGCATATCGACGATATGAACCGTCGGCAATTGGCGGTCGTCAACACGCTTGGTCAGCCGATTAATG
>JBNNDZ010000298.1:0-2537 GCA_050285865.1 Puniceicoccales bacterium | reverse complement strand
GAGGGCGGGGTGCAGAAAGGCCCGAGGGCTTCCATCAGTAATCTCCTGCCGCTCAAGGATCATGCCCGACACCTGCTGAATCGCCCACAAATCGAACTGGTTGGGCTGAGTCGGGATGAGAACAACATCAGACGCCTTAATGATAGACGCGATAGCATCCCGGCGCCCAGCATTGACAAAACTGCTCATACCGTCACAAATGACAAAATCGTAATCCTCAGAAAGGCGCTGCATTTGCTTTCCGACATTCGACCCGTCTTGAGCGACCACCAACGGCGGGTCGCCGCCCTCAAGCTCGTCTGCCAACGCGGACCAATCCACACACGTATGGCGCGCATCGCTATCAACAATAGCAACCCTGAACCCCTTCGATTTGAAGCAAGTGGCAAGGCATATCGTACTGGTGCTCTTTGCCACGCCCCCTTTGTCGTTGATGAAAGAAATCGTTGTACCCATGGCTTAATCACTCCTCATTTCGACATGTCGAATTGTCGTATAAAATCGTTCCAGTCGTCACCTTTTTGGGGGGGGAAATCTGGCACCACCGCCACACCGTCTGGAGCAAGAATCTTTTCCAGTCGATCAGTGTGGTGGCGCCCTCCAACATCGTTGTTGAAGGCAGCGATTACTCGGGTTGCGCGCACGCTGTGACAAAGCCGGCGGATATCATCGTTCGTCAATGAGCTCCAGGCGCCTCCCGTGCTAACGTAAAGGCGTCCAGCAGCCGGTTTTGCTACTGCATAGGAAAGCGCCTCGACGCCCGATTCCGCAATCGCCACGCTCGTACAAATCCGTGGAACCCGAGATACCCACAAAGCCTTGTCGCCATCCCCCGGAAACGATGTCAGCCCCGGGCCTTTTATCTCGTAGCCAGTAGGGCGCCCCCCTCGGAAGTGGGGGAAGATAACCGCGTCGTTGTAGCCCTGCAGAACCCTACCCGCAAATACTGGCGAGGTGTAAACGCTGACAGGGATGCCTCTGGCATTTAAATACGAGCTGTCAAAAACAGGCCCCATCCGGGCGAGGCGGGCGGCGATTGCAACAACATCCACTGGTCGGCGTTGCTGTAGAGGCGCGACATTCCGAATCGGAACGGTTCTATAATGCCCTTCGGCGAGAAGGGCACAGGCTTCACGGAAAGAAAGATTGTGCACGAACATCACGAAGTCAATGATCGACCCGCCGGCCTCGGCCCCCGTCGCCGAAAACCATCGCCAGTGTCCGTCGGCGGCCCGGGAAACAACGATACGATGGCCATCCGGGTGTTTCATAGACCAGCTGGAACGGGTAGAGCGCTGCCGGTCACGCTCATACCCAAGCCCTGCGGCGTATTCTGCCAGGTTGATAGCCTTCGCTGCTTCAGGGTCCAGGAAAGGCATCGCAGATCACCAGCCATTGCTCATTAATCTTCAGCGCCTGATCAAGTTCCTCCGCCGGCACCGCCAACACGACTCGGTAGGTATCAGCAAAAAATTCTGAGTGAATCCGGCGCAGCTTTTCACTCAGTGTGGGAACCGTAATTTGGGCCTCTTTTGCCACCTCGGTACAACTCGCACCATCGACAAAAACACGGCTCGCCTGCTTGATCGTTTCAGGCCGGTGGGTCTTCCATAGCGCCAGCTGGTGAACCTTCTTTTCAAACGTCACCAGATCCATGATCCCCCGCATGTGGCGGGCTTTGACTTCTTTCATCATCGCTCCTCGATGTGATATCAATTCGTACGTCTCTTGGCGCCTCAACCGCGACCTCGCAATGTTTGACCGGCTGAGCCTTCGAAAAACGGACAGTCGCCATGTGGCCGACCCGCACGACCTCACCGAAAAAGATCGTCCGCATCTCGCCGGCAGGACTGCGTTCGCCACTAAACAGAGCCTGCACACTGTCGTGTCCGACTGCTCGGATTGTGATAGATAACTCACCTCCAATCCGTATGGTGGTCCCCTCGCTCACTCGCTTCACTAAAGCCATAGGCCCTCAAACTAAGGTTTGTGTATGGGTGTGGCGAAATTACCCCGCCTAACCCGATACCGCAATGGGCCGGAATTCGTTCTACCGAAAATCCGCTGCGCGAGCCTTCCCATTCAGAAGCGACTCGAACCAAGCCATCCGGCAAGCCCTCAGTTCAGGACGCCGACTCTCTACGCCGTGATCCACCGCGTAGCGGTCTCGTGCGTAACGGATCAATGAGCCAGTAATCGGACCGAGATTCGGCCCACGGGGACGGGACAGGGCGGTATCCGTGATGCCCATGCTGACCATTTCTTCTCGTCGCTCATTCGCCACACGAATTATAGTTTTTGTCAGTTCCGGGACTTGCGCCGTAGCCCACTCCAACCGTTCATGATCGGCCTTTCCAGCGCCCCCATCCGACAAACCAGGGATACTCCAAATCGTACAAAAGGGGCGCACGAGGTTGCCCCGAGCCTTGTAATGCGCGGCACGCTGCTCCCTTCTTTCTGAAACTGCGCCTGTCAACGCCTGCCGAACAGCACGCGCGCGCTGGTTGCGAGCGCAAGCAAGTTCGACCTGAGCGACC
>JBNNDZ010000297.1:0-7508 GCA_050285865.1 Puniceicoccales bacterium | reverse complement strand
GCTTGGCCCATGCCGGTTTCCTGTGCAATGCGAAGGAAATAACGCATCGCTACCTGCGAGTGGGCGGGGGGCAAATTCGGGTCGATAAATGCCTCCATCGCAAAGCCGAACAGGATGTCTCCGAGCACGAGCGCGAGGCTGCGGGCATTCTCTTCGCTGCGGGTCACCGTGCCCTGCAGGGCGCGGTGGAGCGTTGGCTTGCCACGCCGGGAATCCGAGCAGTCGATCAAGTCGTCATGAATCAACGCGAAGGCGTGAAAAATTTCCAGGGCGCAGGCCACGCGAAATGCCGCGGCGGGCGGCGGCGTTTCGCGGCCATCAAACAGGCTGTAGCTGAGCAAGAAGAGGGAAGGGCGCACGCGCTTGCCGGGGCGGCGCAGGAAGGCTTTGAGTGTTTGCCAAACCGGATCCAGGGCCGGGTGTTCCGCAATGCGGTCTTCCAGTTCCTTGAGCTCCATCGTCATGCAGGCGTGGAGATTTTCCTCGAACGTGAACAAGGTTTCCAGCGGGTCCACGGTAGTTCGGGGGGGATGCGGTTGCTTGGGGGGACGGGAGGTTTTTTGGGAGGGAGTGGAGCGAGGCATAACTATCTAAATGATGGCCCGAAAGTTGTGTATTTCAAGATACAAGCGGCTTTTATGCCATCCATAAGTTTCGGGTTTGCAGAAATATCATGCCTTGGTCGAGCCGCTTAGTTCTTGCGCCTTCATGCACCAAGTGAAAATCTGACGGGTCAATCTGAAATGTCGCCTAGTCAACGTAAACCAACGCATGCACGGCCCAACCTGTATTTGGTTGGCTTCATGGGCACGGGCAAAAGCACCGTGGGCCGGGCTTTGGCGCGCCGGTTGAAAATGCAGCACCTGGACTCCGACCACGCGATCGAGAAGGCGCAGGGCCGTGACATTCCGTCGATTTTCAAGGCTGAGGGTGAGGCGTATTTTCGCCGTTTGGAGCGTGAATTTGTGGAGCAGGGGCACCCGTTGAAGAACTCGATCGTCTCTTGTGGCGGCGGACTCGTCACTCAACCTGGTATGATTGACGAGCTCAAGAAACGGGGCTTGGTGGCCTGTCTGTTCGCAAGCCCGGACACGATTCTTCAGCGCACGCGATCGAATACGAATCGTCCACTGCTCAACGTGGCGAATCCCCGGGAACGTATTGTGGAACTATTGGCTGAGCGGGAGCCGATCTATCTCGCGGCCGGGGCTTGCTTTTACACGGACTTTCAGCCTATGTCTGAAATCGTCCGTCACCTGGAGCGCTTTTATCTCCGCGAAGGTAAACGCTTTCGCCTGGGTGATGGCGTGGAGTAAGTGTCTGGCTTTATCACCAGGCAATGACTACGCGGGCTCGACGGTTTACGATTTAACAATCAGATACGTGCCGGCTCCAACCATGCAGCAGCCTGCCGCTGACCGGGCCAGCTTTTGCTTTTTCGGGTTTTGGATGCGGGATACAATCGCCCGAGCGGCGGCTGCGTAAATCAGCTTTACTCCGCCCACGGCGACAATGGTGACGAAGATGATCCACGCCACATGGGTAGGCGTCAGGCGACTCATATCGACGAAGGCGGGAAACAAGCTGGCGTAGAAAATAATGGCTTTGAGGTCACCCAAGGTCAGTAGTAGACCCGAGGTGAAGCTGGCCGCCAGAGACATTCGGGTCGGGGTTGATTCGGTGCCTTGGATGCCTCCTTTTGCACGCAGCAAACTGACCCCCATCCAGATCAGGTAGGCACCGCCGATGTATTTCACAATGGCGAATGCCGCTCCCATGGTTTCGGCCAAAACGCTCATTCCGAGAATTGCCAGCGCGACGAAAATCAAATCGCCCAGGACGATTCCCAGTGCAACGGCAGCACCGTTGGCAAAACCATGCGTGGCGGAACGGCTCACGACAAGCGCCACGCTTGCGCTCGGAATGGCTGCAAGAACCAGCATAATGCCGAGCAGGGAAATTGCAGCCCAAAGCGTCATTGCTTGCTATTGGGGATACGAAACGAGTCCGGTGGTGGCATTGCGGAACACTTAAATTTCCACCTTCGGGCCGAGGACGACGCGGATACCGGCGCTGGCGGAGCGGGCGCTTTCGCTCATGCCTTCGCTCCGGTAGGCGGAGCGGGCATGGATCGCAAAGTCTTCCCAGCCGCCACCGCGAATGGCGCGTCGGCTGGAGCCCTCGCGGCGAATCCAATCGGTCTGGTCACCCCCGGGCAGACGCGCATTGTAGGAGTCCAGACACCACTCTCGGACGTTGCCATGCATGTCGTAGAGTCCCCAGGCATTCGGTTGATATGAGCCGACGGGTTGCGTGCCGTAGTGCGTGGGTGCATCGAGGTGGCTGGAGTCGAAATCGCGCGGGTAGTTTCCGCGGAAATTGCCTTTTGACCAATCGGCGGTGTTACCCCAATTGAAGGGAGTGGAGCTACCTGCGCGTGCGGCGTATTCCCACTCGGCCTCGGTCGGCAGTCGGTACTCGAAGCCTGCCGGGATGCGGCCTGCCGCGGATTCTTGTTCGGTGAGTTTGCGGCAAAATGCGCGGGCCTCGGACCAGCTGACAGACTCCACTGGTTTAGTTTCACCCTGGTGCTCGGCGGGGTTGTTGCCCATCACCATCTTGTATTGCTTTTGGGTGACTTCGTGCGCGGCAATCCAGAAGCCTTGGGAGATACGCACGCTGGTTTGCGGGCCTTCTTCGGGGAGACGTGACGCCTCGTTGGGCGGGCTTCCCAATTTAAATGAACCCGGGGCTATCCAGATCAACGGCATATCGAGGAACGGTGTTTCGTAGTTCGTTCCTTTGCTGGGGCTGGGGACCTTTTTCATGACCGGTGCCCAGGTAATGCGCTCGTTGGCGGAGGGTTGGAAGGACTTGGATTGAGTAAAATAATTGGGGTTACTGATGGACAGTGTGCTGGTTTTGCCGACGGGTAGGGGGGCCTTCAATTCTGGTAGGCGGACGGCGCGTCCATTGAACCTGAAGCTCCAGTCCTGACCGGCTGGTTCTGGTTCGATGCTGACGATGCCGGGCAAAGCTTCGAGGTCGAAAGCGACATTTACCCGGACCTTGTTGCCCATGGTGAAGGAGCGAGTTTGGTCCCGGTAGTTTGGATGGCTGACCGTGAGCGTCACGTCGCCTTCATTGATCTGTGGCACGATCAACGATTCGCCAAGCTGAGCACCGGTGTAAGTGATTTCCTGCTTGTCGAGGAAGGGGCTGGTGGCTTCGACTTTAATGGTGAGCCGTTCTATTTCGGCGGGTGAAATGGGCTGTGAACCGAGCTCAATAGAGAGATCCACTTCTCCAGCTAGCGGGGCCAGCTCGCCGAAATCAAGGATGGTTCGGGTGTCAGAAGCGACGCGCACCGCCAGCGTTGAATCGCGATAGCCTGGTTTTTTCAGTGTGATGGTGAACTCTTCATCAACGGGTAGGTCTTTGAGCGTTTCGTTGGTTTCGCCGATTTGCTGGTCGCGGAAAAAGATAGCCGCGCCGCGAGGTTCGGAGCGAACACGCAGCACGCCGAGGACGGCGTCGACGGGAACCTCGACGAAGTTTTCCTCTTTCGCGGAAAGTGTGAAGGGGCCGGAGTCCGTGATGGCGTAACCTTCCTTGTCGGCCGAAATTTCATATTCTCCGGCAGAGATCTTTTCGGTAACGACCAGCTTGCCGGTTTCGTCGGTGGTGCCGAGTTCGACCACGTCTCCCTTGGCTGAGGTCGCCGTTAGCTTGGTGTCGGGCAGGGAGGTGAATGTGGTCTTTGCCCAGGAGGGAGCCAGCGAGATATTTTCCCGCATGGGAGATGACTCCACTTGGAGCAGGCGCGACGTTTTCTGATAGCCGGGGGCAGAGAATTCGAAGCGATAGGAGCCCGGTAGAATGTTCAGGTTCAACTGGCCGTCTTTAACGATGAAGCGGACATCGGTTCCAGGAATGGTGACCAGGCTCGTTTGAGGTTCCAGATCAAAGACCAGCCGGGGCGTTTTGCCTTCGGGGGTGCGGATGGCCACCTTGCCCTCTGTGTAGCTGTCCCCCAGCATGAGCTTCATGGTGGAGAAAAACAGAGACGCCGCAATGATCAGCACGAGGCCGATTACGGCCAGGCGAAAGATCCGCGCAGTTTTCTCACCACGCTCTTTTACCTGACGTGGCACCGGGATAAAGTCGATGTGTCGGAAAATGGTGGCGGTGTCGGTGGTGCCGATGCTGTTTCTCGGTGCACTGGTGCGAATGGGCTTAATCGCGTGGAACTGAGTAAAATCCGCCTTGGCCTTAGTGACGGACTGGTAGCGGCGCTCCGGTTCGCGGTCGAGGCAGTTGGCGATGAAAATATCCCACTTTTCATCAAGCCCTTCGACGATCTCGCTGGGGCGTTGGTAGTTGGCACCGGGCTTACGTCCGGTGAGTAGCCAGTAGGTGGTGATGCCGAGCGCGTAAACGTCTGAGCGGGCATCGGAAGCTTTTCCCTGACGCGCTTCGGGAGACAGGATATCGACGGTGTTGATTCGGATTGCGCGTCCACCCAGGGCAATCGGTGGAATGCCGGCGGAGACGACCTCTTCGAAACGCTCCTGGCCAATGAGGTTGAATAAGCCAAAGCCCGCCACGCTGATTTGGCCGCCCTTTGCCCGCAGAATGTTGGTCGGGTTGAGATTCAGGTGCTGGATTTTATTTTGATAAAGAAAATCCAGCCCTTCCAGGACCTGAGAAATGATGCTGCGCACTTCCTCGGCGGGCAGGCCCATCGGGAGGTCCGAAACGAGTTCCTGGGGTTCGTCTCCGTGAGGTTTGCGTTCCTTGAGTTGCTGGTCGACGTAGTCTTGCAGGTAATCCGCAAGGTTCATGCCCTCGAATGGACCCCCCAGGAACGTGAAGCGATCTTTGACGAGGCTTGCCTCACCGAACGCAAAAACATTGGGGTGCTCCAAGCCGCAAAGCTTAGGGGCGATTTCATTGAAACGTTGTTTGAACTCCGGCGTCGGCGCAATGATCGGCGGCATGACGAAGACCGTCTGCTCGTTTTTTGCGCGTGGCTTACGCACCCGATAAAGACTGCCGAGGAGATCGTAGGAGACGCAGCGCAGGACTTGATAGTCTCCGAACTTTTCCCCCGGGGTGAGCACCTCGTAGGCGCGTCCGGGCAAGGTTGGTGTTGCGGGCGGCGGGAGGTCGTCACTCATGGCAGATGTGTCAGCAGGCAGTTGGAGGCAGGGAGGAGAGCTGGAGGATGCTCCCCTTTAAAGGACATTCTTGGGGTCGATTGTACTGGGGGCGCGTTTGTCTTTGCCGGCGGTCCGGTGGTAGCGGCCAGTGAGCTTGTCTCGCTCGTATTTGGTGAAGCCAGCCCGTTCGACGTTTTTCGTCTCGAGCTTGCTCTGTGTGGCTTTTGGGGTGTACTTGGTTGCGAGGTTGGGGGACTGATAAACGCGGCGAACGGGGACTCCGGTGCGCGGATGCTCTGTGAGCGCCGCGTCCTTCATGGATTGTTCGACCTCAAAGCATTCACCCTCGCTGCCATCGGCAGTAATTACTTGGTAAACGTAGATCGGCATAACGCATTGAACTTCGCCAATTTCGGGGACTGGCGCAAGCCGGAATGCTTTAGAATCAGTGGGATAAAGATGGTATTCGATGGAAGCGTGAGCTTGTAATTTCAGCCAATCACACAAGACTGCGCACATGGTAGCTGCGGAAGCAATGGCGGGGAACGTGCCGGTGGAAGATGATTCCCGTGACAGCGCACCGGATAGTTGGTGGTTGCGCATCGTTCGCCATATTCTGGCGGCGGGCATCTTTGCCTTGTTGATGGAGCTGGGCAGCTTCATGCCGATACGTGGTCTGAATGACAGTGTGTTTCTGCTCTGGCCCGCGACTGGTTTTGCGCTGGGCATCGCTATTCGTGGCGGTTGGCCCTACTTGGTGAATTTCTTTTTCATTTCTTTACTGTGGCGTGGCGTATCGCTGGAGTTCGGCTGGTTGTTTGCCATGGAGAGATCGGCGGCATTGCTATTGGCAGTCGGTTTGGCGGCGCAGCTCATCCGGCGTTTGCTCAATGGCAGCTATTCGCTGGAAGATATCCGCAGTGTCACGATATTCCTCTTTGTCGGCCCGATTGTCACCGGGTTTGTGCTGGCCGCACTGACGACCGTTGCTCTTTGTTCGGCGGTGGAGGTCGTTCCATGGAATGAATTTACCCGCCTGCTGACGCCATGTTGGCTGGCTGAAGCGGTGGGAATCCTGGTGCTCGCCCCGTTCTCACTCGTTTGGACGGCCAAAACGAAAGTCAATTGGAGTAACCGGCAGGTATTCGAGGTCGCGATCTGGCTGGTGGTATTGATGTTTGTGGGCTTGGTGGTGTTTGGTAATTGGGCACCAACCGATACTTTACGCTATCCGCTGGAGTTGGCGATGTTCCCAATTCTCTGTTGGGCGGCGATTCGCTTTGGGCAACGGGGTGCCACGGTCGGCATCCTGATTGTTGCTATCCTGGCCATCTGGGAAATTCTGCAGGTGCTGGGGCCGGAGCAAAAATACATTTCCACGCAACCGGAATTCATCTGGGTATTCGTCGGTGTGCTCAGTGCCACGACATTTTTTCTGGCGGCCATTATCACCGAGGTGCTTCGTCGCGAAGAAAAGGCCGCCGCCAATGAGCAACACCTGCAGGCGTTTATTGATGCCTTGCCCGACGTGGCATTTGTCATCTCGGAGGAGGGGCGTTTTACGGAAACCTACGCATCGAAGCAGGGCCAGGTGTATCACCAGGCCGATCGCTGGACGGGTCAGTTTGTTGATGACCATTTTCCGGCGGAGCTCGCGAAGAGTTTTCGTGCCACGATTCGCGAAGCGCTGGATTCCGGCAGCCCGCAGCGCATCCAATATCCTTATTACATGGAGGGTGCGGAATTCTGGTTCGAAGGGCGCGTGGCTCCGATGCCGGAGAGCCTGGAAAGCGGACGTCAGGTCATCTGGGTGGCCTACGAAATTACGGAACGTAAAAAAGCCGAAGCCGCATTGGAGCTGCGGGACCGCGTGTTGCAGGGGGTTGCTGAAGCGACGACGGCAATGTTGGCCTCCAAGGATCTGAATGATGGCATTGGCGAGGCTCTGGATGCAATTGGCCGCTACGTCCACGTGGACTCTATCCGGCTGGTTTATGGCTCGGGGACTTACCGTGAGCACAAGAAGGACTCTCCGCCGCCCTGGCGTTGGACGCAGGCACCGTTTGCCAGTTTAACCGGCACTGAAAAGGAGCCCAGTTTGGCTTGGGGCCAACTCCGCGAAGACTGGACGGAGCGACTCCGCAATGGAGAGGTCATTCAGAGCTCAATTGAAAAGTGTGAGGGCGAGGTAGCGCGCCAGTTTGCGAAACGAAAAATCCGCACGATTCTGCTGACACCAATTTATGTCGAAGGTGAGTTTTTTGGTGCCTTGGAGCTTTGCGACCAGGAAGCGCGCCAATGGGAGGAGAGTGAAATTGCCTCCCTCCGAGATCGGAAGAGCACACG
>JBNNDZ010000296.1:0-4045 GCA_050285865.1 Puniceicoccales bacterium | reverse complement strand
GTGGGCGAAACGATGCCGGTCTACACCCACAATAACAAAAACTTCAAGCTGCCCGGCAGCGGCGACACGCCGATCATCATGGTTGGCCCCGGCACCGGTGTGGCACCGTTCCGCTCCTTCGTGGAAGAACGCGCGATCAACGGAGACAAGGGCAAGAACTGGCTCTTCTTCGGCGATCAGCATTTCCTTTACGACTTCCTCTACCAACTCGAGTGGCAGGAATACCTGAAGGACCGCGTGCTGACCAAGCTCGACACCGCCTTCTCCCGTGACCAACAGCAGAAGATCTACGTGCAGAACCGCCTGACCGAGCGCGGTAAGGACATCTACGCCTGGATTGAAGAAGGCGCGCATTTCTACGTCTGTGGCGACGCTTCCCGCATGGCGCATGACGTCCATGAGGCGCTGATCGGCATCGTCGGGGAGCACGGTGGCAAGTCCCGCGAAGACGCCGAGGCTTACGTCAAGCAGCTCCAAAAGGACAAGCGTTACCAGCGCGACGTGTATTAATCGAATACGCCTCCTGAACCAGGGAGGGAAACAGATCGGAAAGACCGGGGTTTCAAAACGGAAATCCCGCCTTCTCCGATCTTTTTATGTACGCCTGTATTTTGCCGCGATAGATGCGACAATCGGCACCCCAAACTACTCCAGACCGGGGAAGATCTTCCCAAGCTGCGAGGCGGAAGACAGGCCGATGATCAGGAAATACAATGCTACGAGGAAGCCGCCTTCCATGCGCGTGACCTTCCGCTCAGTATAAAACGCGAACCACAGGAGCACAGTGATGAGCACCATTGATGGGAACTCGATCACAAAGAGGCGTTTCTCCACGTCCAACGGGTAGACGGTCGAGACTGAGCCGCCGATCAGCAGCATGTTAAAGATGTTCGAGCCGACGATGTTACCCGCAATGATATCACTCTGTTTACGCAAGGCAGCGGCAACAGAGGCCGCCAACTCCGGTAGACTCGTGCCAATGGCTACAACCGTCAGGCCGATAAGCACTTGGCTGACGTCCAAACGGGTGGCAATTTCCACCGCGCTACCGACCAGCATCTCCGCTCCCAGGGCCAGGAACAAGCCACCAATGCCAATAAACATGAGACACTTGGGAATCGAGGTGATCGGGTCTTTCAGCTCCTCCGTGTATTCCTCTTGTTCCAGAGGCCCGGACTTGCGGGCCTGCATGGTGATGAAAAACAAATAACCAGCGGTTCCAGCCAAGAGCATCATGCCCTCTACGCGACCGATTTGCCCAGCGGTCAAAAAGCCGCCCATGCTCATCAAAGTGAACATGATGGTGACGATCAGTAGCAGCGGCACTTCCTGCTTAATCAGCCTACTCTGGATCGTAATCGGGTATATTAACGCAGCCACGCCGAGGATCAGCCCGGCATTTCCGAGATTGCTCCCGACAATATTTCCTACGGCCAGCCCAGTATTTCCGCCCGCTGCTGCTATGAACGCCGTAATCATTTCCGGCATCGATGTGGCAATCGAAACAATCGTCAGGCCCACGACCACAGGATTGATTTTCAGCGCCAGCGCTAGACTTGCTGCGCCCTTGGCCAGCCAGTCACCACCAATACACAGCATCCCCAATCCCGCCAAGAGGAAGAATGCTAGAACAATGTAGGGAAATGCTTGGTAATCAATCACCGGTAATCAGCAGCGCCAGTTCACTCAAAAAGGGGACTCAAATGTGAGCAATTACCAATTGCAAGCGGAATGCGTTGTATAGGTAATGGGAGTTGCTCCATCGCATCACTCGAAGCCGAAAAGCAGCTTCAGGTCATTCTTGAGGTTGTTGTCCAGTTTCACCGTTCCGTCTGGATCCGACGAAGAGAACGACAGCGTATCGCGGCAGGAACCCCGAAACTCCTCCGGGGCAAATTGCACGAGAGCAATGTCGCCCTCCTTCGCACCATAGGGAAAGGCCTCCGGGCCAAGGGGTGTCCATTTTTTGGGAAGGCCGTACCAGGTATATTCGATATCCCAGCCCGTTACACCTTCCTTGGGGACTGGCTTTGTGAGCAAATGCGGGTAACGGTTAATGAACTCCGGGACCGTCTCGGTGCCAATGCGCAAAGTAAATGCTGTAGGCAGCTTGTGGAAATACTCCGCAAAAGTATCAAACTTGCCTGCCCGCACCGTTTCCCAGAAATGAACCGGGTCCGCACCGAGCAGATTGATGCCGTTGTAGTTACCATGGAGATTCTTGCCGGTGTAGCCGGACCGGCGATACCAGGAATCGAAGTCGTTGCTCTTGCGCAGGCCGATTTCGAAATGCAAATGCGCGCGCTGCCGCGGAATGGTGTAGCCAGCCGCCGAACGTCCCATCGTGCCGAGGCGTTGCCCACCAACGACTAACGAACCGACACTTAGCCCCTCCTCGACGTCGGCCAAATGGGCGTAGAGCGTGTAAACGGGGACGTCGGCCTCCTGGTGCTCCAGCACGACATAGCGACCGTAGCTGCTATTGCCAGCATGGGGGCTAACATGGGCCACGCGCCCCGGCATGGCGGCGTAGATGCCGTCCGTTGCTTCGTTTTTCCGGTCACGGCCGATTGGCTTGAGGTCCAGACCCTCGTGGAAGCGCGTCCCACTGTTGCGAACACAACCAAACAGGGCGGATTGCGTAGTTCCCGCTGCGGTTGGCTGGACGACTTCCTCCCACGTTGCACCTTCGAAAAAAGCCGGGTTCGGTGTGGGCCAGAAAATCGGGACTTTGGCCGCAAACGCAGATGTGCCGAAAAACAGGACGACGAATAGTAGTCGCAGGGACCTCATACAGGAAGGCATGCTAGAAGCGAGCTTCGCGAAGCTTTTCATTCATCAACTTAGTGTCGCCCTGCATTTGCTGAATCAATTCCGGGAGTTCATCCTCAGGAACTTCAACGAAAGTGAAATAACGACCGTCGGCAATGGCACCGTCGAGTTGACGCGCACCAATCGGCATACCGCCGTATTCGAAGATGATGACCTTTCCCTTGTCCGCCACGGAATAGCGGTAGAGCTTACGCGCACCCGGCTCGTTGAAGTGGAACAACAACGCGTGGTGGCCACCGTCGACCTTTACCAGCTGAACATTGGTCACGTCGACTTCAGTGAAAATCGGTTCGCCGCGCACGTTGTAGCTCAGGCCGCTCATCGGTAGTGACATCGTGCGCCCAATGTCGCCGGCGGCACCGGAAGCGCTCGTCTCAATGTAGAAACGCATGGGCTTGACCGTTTCTTCGTCTTCGCAACCAGCGAAAACGAGCGCGGTCAACGCGAGGGCTAGGGTGAGAAAATACTTCATAAGATACGGATTACAGGGTGACGTTGTCGATGAGGCGAGTCTGTTCCAGCCAGATCGCGACGGTCAAGAGGCTTTGCCCGGGACGCACCACTCGCTCCGGCTTCATCGTGTCGCGGTCCACGATTTCCACATAGATAATGCGAATGCGCCGTGACTGACACAAAATGTGCGTCGTCTCCGCTTTGATGCGGTCCACGCTGAGCGTGCCTTTACGCACCAGTTCCTGTCCGGTGCTGAGCGCCTGGTGCAGACGGGCCGCGTCAACGCGTTGGCCCGGGTCGAGGTAACGGTTGCGCGAGCTCATCGCCAGGCCATCTGATTCGCGCACCGTCGGCGCAATGACGACATCGATCGGGAAATGTAAGTCAGCGACCATTTTTCGGATAACGGCCGCCTGCTGCGCATCCTTCTGACCAAAAATCGCAATATCGGGACGGCATACGTTAAACAACACGGCGACAATCGTCGTAACCCCACGAAAATGCCCCGGACGCGAGACTCCGCAAAGTCCTTGCGAGCACTTTTCCTCCTCCACATGTGTCGAAAAGTTATCGGGCAGAATATCGGATTTCTCTGGCGCAAAGACGAAGTCTGCCCCGCGTTTCTCACAAGCATCGAGATCGTTCTGCAACTGACGTGGATAACGCTCAAAGTCTTCGTTTGGCCCAAATTGCGTCGGGTTGACAAAAATCGACACAACAACCACATCGGCTTTCTCGCGCGCGTGGTCAATGAGCGACA
>JBNNDZ010000295.1:0-4080 GCA_050285865.1 Puniceicoccales bacterium | reverse complement strand
GCCCGGTGAAACAGTTGTCTAGGCAGACCACTTCATGGTTGGCCTCGATCAGTCGTTCACACAAATGGCTTCCGAGAAAGCCAGCTCCGCCAGTCACCAGAATACGCATCAGGGCAGTAATTTATGGGTTAACGGCGGAGGGTCAATCCGCATATCCGTTGGGGTGATCGATGTGCCAGCGCCAGGCGGTTTCCACGATGGCGTCGATCTCGGTAAATTTCACCTTCCAGCCGAGTTCGCGCTGGGCGAGGGAGGAGTCTGCATACAGGGCGGGCGGGTCGCCGGGGCGGCGCTCGTCTTCGACGACGGGCACCGTCTTGCCGGAAACGCGCTCGACCGCGCGGATGACTTCGCGCACGGAGTTGGGCGTGCCGGTGCCGAGGTTGTAGAAAAAGGATTGGCCGGGCTGTGCGAGCTTGTCGAACACCGCAATGTGCGCGCGGGACAGGTCGTCCACGTGGATGTAGTCACGCAGGCACGTGCCATCGGGGGTGTCGTAGTCGGTGCCGAAAATTTTGATGTTCTCGCGTTTGCCCAGCACGGCGTCCACGACCAGCGGAATGAGGTGTGTCTCGGGTTTGTGGTCTTCGCCAATGGTGCCGTCTTCGGCGGCACCGGCGGCATTGAAGTAGCGGAACGCCGCGAAAGACAGGCCATGCGCATGGCAAAGGGCTTTGAGGATGTTTTCGACGTCGAGTTTGGTCTGGCCGTAGGGGTTGATCGGGGCCTGGGGGAGGTCCTCCGTCATCGGCAGTCGGTCCGGCACGCCGTAGGTTGCGCAGGTGGACGAGAAGACGAACTTGTTGACGCCGGCTTCCTGCATGGCTTCGAGCAGGCGGAGTGTTGCCACGACGTTGTTATCGTAATACTTGATCGGCTGGGTAACGGACTCGCCCACGTAGCAGAACGCGGCGAAGTGCATGACGAGCTCGATTTGCTCCTTCTGGAGGACTTGCAGCACGAAGGGCTTGTCGCCCAGGTTGCCCTCGTAGAAAGGGACGCCTTTGCTCAAGGCACCGCGGTGTCCATAGACCAAGCTGTCCAGGACAACGGGTTCGTGGCCCGCAGCAACGAGTTGCCGCACGCAGTGACTGCCAATGTATCCTGCTCCTCCAACGACTAGCACTTTCATGGTGAGCCGATGCTGCCGGAAACTCCGCCCGCGACGCAACCCGTAAATTTCGCCATCGATTTCTTCGAACAGCCAATAAACCCTGTCGACCTACGTTTGACCGCCCTCTAAATCGAAATGGGCGGCGACGTTATTTTTCCAGGACAACTCGGCGGCACGGGCCTGCCCGGCGGTTGCCATTTGTTGACGCAGTTCCGGGGACTCGATCAGGCGCGCGAAGGCGGACGTCAACGCCTCGGTGTCATCGGGTTGAACGACCAGGCCGCTTTGTTCGTGACGGACCGCTTCGGCAACGCCGCCGGTGTCATGGGCGATGACCGGTAATCCGCATGCGGCCGCCTCCAGGTAGACCAAGCCAAAGCCCTCCACGCTGACCCCGCTCTGGACGCTCGTCATCGCGAAGATGTCGGCGTCGGCGTAATGTTGGGGCAGGTCTGCGTCTTCGACTTCGCCGACGAAGACCACCGGCACGCCGGCTTGCTGGGCGGCGGCTTTAAGCTCGTTGGCGTAGTGCTCCTTCACCACCGGGCCGACGACGTGGTATTCGACTTTGCTGCGCAAGGCATCGGGCAGGGCGGCGAGCGCCTGCATGACGTAGTGTTGGCCCTTGCGTGGGTGAATGCGGCCCACTGTAATGACGCGCACGCGGCCATCGTCCGGGCGTTGCCGGGCGGGCGGGGTTGCGAAATCGTGGCGGAGTGCGCCGGGGACCACGCGGATGCGGGAGGCGTCCACCGAAGGCATTTTCTCCAAAAGGAGCTTGCGGTTGTAGTCCGACACGACGCCGATACGGTCGCAGTGGGCGAGAAAGCGTCGGAATAAAAACTTCCGCCAGGGGGTCCGGCTGAAGCGCAAAATCTCGGTGCCATGCAGTGTGATGGCCAGCTTGCGCGGACGCGTGATGCCGAGCACCGGGGCGTACATCATCGTGAGGATTGGCCCGGGCTCGGGGAAGTAAACGAGGCTGTCGCGCAAGTCCTCGCCGTTGCACCGGAGCTTGCTGGCGGTGGCGAGGCGGCAGGGCCAGTCCAGCGAGCCTTTGTTTTTAATTGGCTGGAGGGGAAACGGCGTGTGGCGGTTCCGCATGCCGGGGCGATCGGAGGCCCAGACCTCGACCTGCCAGCCCATCTCTTGTGCCGCAAGTGCCATTTCTTCGGCGTAGGTCGCGATCCCCCCGCGCTTCGGGTAGAACTCGTGCGTGACTAAAATGACTCGTTGTGGGCTGGAGGCGGACATCGCGATTGACCAAATGGATTACTTTGGGGACGATATTCCGTTTATGCAAACATTGTCCCAACGCTATCGCTCCGCCATTGTGACGGGGGCCAGTTCCGGCCTCGGGCGTGCCTTTGCCGAGATGCTACTGGCCGAGGGCGTCGAAGTCTGGGCGACAAGTCGTGATGCCCAGCGCTTGCCCGAGCACGAGCGCCTGCATCCGATTGCATTGGACCTTGCGGATGGCCGGAGTATGGAGGCTTTTTCGCGCGGCATGGGGCAGCTTTTTCCCGAGATCGACCTGCTCATTAACAATGCGGGTGCGGGCGTATTTGGTTCGTTTGAAGAGATGGACCCGGCCGATATCGCGGAGCAAATGCGCGTGCTCCTGCATGGGCCGATTGCGCTGTGTCATCAGATTTACCCGCATATGTTGGCGCGTGGTGCGGGTGCGGTGGTGAATGTCGCTTCGCTGGCGCGCGAGTTTCCGCTGCCGTACTTCAGCCTCTACAATGCCGCGAAAGCCGGCCTGTCCAACTTTACCCGTAGCCTGCAAACGGAGTGCGCGGGCAGCGGCGTGGCCGTGATCGACTTCCAGCCCGGGGACTACAAGACGTCATTCAACGCGGCCTCCAAGCGCCCGGATGACATCGACGGGCGTGTCGCAAAGGCCTGGGACAGTCTGGAAAAGAATCTCAACGCGGCCCCAACGCCCGACCGTGCCGCCCGCGACCTGCGCCGCGCATTGGCTCGCGGCAAGAGTGACTCGGTGACCAGCGGCGATTTTTTCCAGTCGACCATTGCGCCGTTTCTCATTCGCTTCAGCACCTGGAACCTTACTGAGCGCGTCATGCGTGCGTATTATAAATTGTGAAAATTGCGGTCATTCAGGATTGGCTCCGCACCGGCGGAACCGAGAAGCACACGGTTCATTTGGCGAACCGCTTTGCGGAGGCGGGGCATGATTGCTTCGCGGTGACTTTCCGCCCCAAGGGGGCGCTGCATGGAAACCTGAAGGCGCGTCACATCGCACTGCAACCGATCGACACCCGGCTTAATATCTGGACGCCGGGCCTTACCACCACGCTGCGCAACGAAAAGCCGGACATCATTTTGCTGATGGGAAAGGTGGCTAACAGCCGTGGGCTGCGCCTGAAGCAGCGCGTGCCGGAGTCGGTCATTGTGGGCACCTTGCGGACCGGCAACCCGATCCCCGAGGCCTACTCCAAGAGCTTATGTGTGGTCGATGCCGTGGTCTGCAATGCCGAGTGGACCGCCGAGCGTGCGCGCGAAATCGGGGTTGCCCGTGACCGCGTGCTTGTGGCCCCGAATGCCGTTGGCCGCAAGTGGGACTGGGAGGCGCGGGAAACTTTGCGCGGCAAAGTTCGTTTGCAACACAAAGTTGGCGACGGCCTGGCATTCGTCAAGGTGGCGGGCTTTCGTCCGGGCAAAGGCCAAATGGAATTGATCGAAGCCCTCGGAAAATTCCAACCACAAGGCAACTGGCAACTGTGGCTCGTGGGCGATGGCCCCATGCGCAAGGATTGCGAGTCCCGCGCCCGCGAACTGGGTATCGCCGAGCGCATTACGTTTTTTGGCAACGTGCCGGACCCGTATCCGTTGCTTTGCGGGGCGGATGTGTGCGTGTTTGCCTCACAGGCGGAAAGCCAGCCCAACGCATTGGTGGAGGCGCAGTGGTGTGGCCTTCCGGTGGTGGCCTATTGCACCGGCGG
>JBNNDZ010000294.1:0-10249 GCA_050285865.1 Puniceicoccales bacterium | reverse complement strand
AATGACCGCCTCCGCGAAAAGCGTCTGCGCCAGTTCCGTCAACGTGTGCTTGTTTACTACGATTTGTCGCAACTCAATCGCGCGGAAACCGCGAGCTACATCCAGCACCGTTTGACGACTGCCGGCAGTAACGGTCGCCCGCGATTCACCTGGTGGGCTCAGTGGCGCATTCAACGCTACACCAAAGGCACGCCACGGCTGATCAACAATCTGTGTGACAAAGCACTGCTCGCAGCCTATATTCGCGATTCCGATGAAATCGCATTCACCGATGTCGGGCGCGCTATCAAAGACATGAAGCGCCTCGGTTAAACTCTTTTCTGCCACCACTTAACGCCAAACCCGGATCGCCATGTCCCTAATCAATGAAGGATTGAAGAAAGCCCAGCGCGAGCGGGATAAGGGCGCGCCATCGCCGCGACTAGAGGCACCCAGCGTCGGCGGGCCAGCGCCCAAGCCGCGCTCGGGCAACCCGTCCGACCAGACCAGTTTCAAGCTGATGCGTGCGTTCGTTGCGGGCGGGCTGGTTATTGCCGTGCTTGCGGGGGCCGTTGGCCTGTTGATTACCATCATGAATAAGGAGCCCGTGGAGGGGCCACCGCCGGTGGAGGAGGTTGCGGTTAGAATTAAACCGACTGCCGAGCAAGCGGCCGCACAGCCCGAGCGAACGGCTTCGCCCGCGCAACGACTCGCGCCAAAGGCGCAACCGACTCCAATTCCAGTTGTTGAAGCCTCTTCGGCGTTGCCTGAACCGGTCGCTGCTAAGCCTTCGCCTGCGCCAGTTGAGCCGTCTCCGTCGGCGGCTGAGTCAACGGTGGTCAAGTCTACGCCGGCAGCGCCAGAGCCCGTTGTTTCCAAGCCCGCGCCGGCTGTTGCTGCGCCGACTCCTGCGCCCGCGCCCGTTCCGGCACCAGTCGTTGCACAGCCTGAGCCTGCTCCAGTGGTTGCGCAAGCGGCTACTGCGCCGACGGCGGAGTCCGTCCCCGCACCTGCACCGGTGGTTACTTCGACTCCGGCTTCTGCGCCAACCCCGACCGCTGCGCCGGTTGTGGTTGACCGTGAACCGGCACCCGCGCCGCCCGCGCCCGTTGTGGAGCCACCGGCTCCGGTCGTAGAGGCGCGTCCTCCCGCCCCGGCCCCCGCTGCTCCAGTTGCACCTTCGACGCCTGCGGTGGCAGCGGCGGTGCCCGCGCAACCCGTGGCACCGGCGACTACTTCATCGCCTCAGCCTGCTGTGGCGCGGCAACCTGCGCCCGCTCCGGTGGTGATTCCCGCGGAGCCGGTTACACTGAACTTAAACGGTGCGCCGCCACCGGCAGATATCCAACCGATGCCTCAACAGCCCGTCAGCACCGGTGATGTGCCGTCCGCTCCCGTCGCACCAGTGGCAAATGCGTCACCAGACCCGAAAATCATTGCGTTTCTGGAGGCCTCCCGCATAACAGGGATCAAGGTTGCGGGAAGTAAAAGCCGCGTGTTGATGAATAACCAAGTCTTCAAAGTCGGGTCTATCGTCGAGGCGTCCGCCCAACTCAAAATCACTGCTATTCAAGCTAACGAAATTCAGTTCGTCGATGAGTCAGGAGTCGAATACCGAAAGCAGTTCCAGCGGTAAGCGGAAACTCGTATTGCGGAAAAAGGGTGGTTCAACACCTCCGCAAGAAGCCGAATCGGCCAACGAGTCACCATCGGTAGAACCCGAGGTGTCCGCCAAGCCGCGCATGAGCTTTAAGCGCTCCACGCCGGATCCCGAGGCCGAATCGGAATTGTCCGTCCCTGAGCCACCAACTCCCGAGCCACCAGCTCCTGAGTCTACTGCGTCCGAGCCGATTCCATTTACTCCAGATGAACCATCGGAGGAAACCCCCAAGCGGAAGCCGCTTGGGTTGAAGCGTTCCGGGGAGTCCATCCCGGATGAGGCGGACGATTTTCCGCCCCCCTCGCCCCCCTCTCCACCATCGTCGGAGCGACCACCTTCGGTGCCTTCCGCGCCATCTGCGCCGACGCCTCCACCTGCTCCCGGTGAGGATGAGCCTCCGAGAAAGCTTGGGCTTAAGCGCTCTGGAGATTCGGTCCCCGCAACGCCTTCCGAAGTTCCCGGTGAGCCGAAGGGCGACATGAATTGGTCCCTTAGCCCGGATGAGAGCGACGATGTTCCCGCCACCGGACCCATTGTGGATGATGTGCCGAGCGCCTCCGGGCCGCCACCGGCTGCCAAGGCACCTCCTCCTGTCCCGGTTTCAGCCGGAGACCCGCCTCCGCCGCCTCCACCTCCTGGTGCAGTGCCGCCACCGCCTCCACCCGGGGCCGTCAGCGCGCCGCCGCCACCATCCACACGTAGTGCCCAACCTCCGCCTTTAAGTAATGCGGGTACGCCGCAACCAGCGCCGGGTGGTCCCGACTTGGTTGAGCAGGATATGCGCTATTAGTCCAACCCGATGTAGGGAATCTTGGTCGGTGTGGTTGTGCTGGTAATTTTACTCGGTGGGGTTGCCGCGATTGGTATCGGTCTGATGGGAGCGATGGGCAGCGCTGACGTTCAGGAAGAAGCCGTTGCCGAGGTCGAAGAGGAAACGACCAAGCTTGCGAACTTGCCCAAAAAGCTCATCGATACCGCGCAGAACACGGTGGATCAGGTCAACGAGAAGGCTTCGACCGACGAGATACTGGGCGGCAATGCCCCCGTTGCGCAGGTTTCTCCTCCCCCTGCACCAGCAGCAACGCCAGTTCCGGCCCCCGTGCCACCCAAACCAGTGCTTGAAGAAGT
Organism: Puniceicoccales bacterium; assembly: GCA_050285865.1. Taxonomy (GTDB): domain Bacteria; phylum Verrucomicrobiota; class Verrucomicrobiia; order Opitutales; family Cerasicoccaceae; genus Cerasicoccus. Next base: position 7,482 of record JBNNDZ010000294.1, on the reverse strand, counting down.
TTCTGTGGCGACACCACCAGCGCCGCGTCCTCCGGCAAACACGCGTCCCACTCGTGATCCAGCCATTGCTGACTGGGTGGATGACATGCGTCCGTCCGGCTTTGGTCGTGGCAAGATGATTTATAACGATCGGGCATATCAGGAAGGCGACATTGTGAACCCTTCCCTCGAAGTGCGCTGGATCAAGCACGATCCCGACCTTGGGCTCCTCATTTTCCAGGACGCCAACGGCACGATCTACGAGAAGGATTATTGAGGTTAGCTTTACCCTACGCCTCGTTCACTTCCTCGGCGTAAGGTTCTTCGGCTAGGTCGTCGATGAGATTGGAAGCAGCTTGGACGGTGGCGATCATTTGGTTGCCAAGCCGGTTCTTCATCACGAAATAAAACACCATCGCCGGGATGCCGATGACCAGACCGGTCGCAGTCGTGATGAGCGCCTCGCCGATGTCACCCGCGAGCAATTCGGGACGCCCCATGCCCCCGGCCCCAATCGTTTGGAAGGCGCTGATCATGCCGCTGACGGTGCCAAGCAGTCCGATCATGGGCGCAACGGTGGCGACGACATTCAAATAATTCACCCATTGTGCGACCGCGTTTTCCTCGGACTCCAAGTTCTCCACGAGGATTGTTTCGATCTTCGTGCGGTTTGCGTCGGGGCGTTCGGGACGAGCCTTGGTGAGCGCGGGGGCCAGCGCACGGGCAAGGACGGAGTCCGACCCTATGAGCGCAGTCTGGGCGTCGCCCAATTGGCGCGCTTTCAGGTAGCCGGACACCTGGCCAAGCAGGGTGTCGGGGATGAATTTCGCGCGCACCGTTTCCTTCCAGCAATAGAAGATCAGGAAAAACATGAAGATGGAACACAAGCCCAGGGGAATCATGGCCCAGCCACCTTCGCCAATGAGTTCGAACAGGCTCTTGCCAGTGGCAGGCGCGGGAGACTCCGACTGTGCGCGGAGTGACGCGGTAGCGAAAAGAATGAAGATGCTAAGGGGAATCCGGATGGCGATGGTCGGTTTTTTCATCGTAGTCAGTGGTTTGAAATAGATTCTCGGGGCAACGAATCAACGGGCAGGGGATGCTCGTAGGCAGCCAGTTGAGCGATGTCCGGCCAGGCGAATCCACGTAAATCCATTTCGGCTCGGAGTTTGGCTTCTTCGTCTGCTAGCTTGAGTTCGACCGATGCCGCGATGGCGAGCGCATAGCAGTAGTCGAGGTAGTCCATCGGGAACTGACTGCTGAACACGACGGGCTCCAGCGATTGCCAGAGTGCTGCGTCGTAGCGTTCCTCGTCGAATTCCATCTGCGCGATGACGTAATAGCCCAGTGCCGATGGCCCGTAACGCTCCTGGTTTGCAATCCATTCCTCGGCTAGTTTGCGGGTCTCGCTTTTTAGTGGAAGCTGGTAATGGCCCAACAACACAAGATCGCTTACTTTTCGTCGCAAAGTGGAATCATCTATGTGAGGTGTGATTGCGCGGCCTGTGCCGACGGCTTTATACGGGTCGCCATGGCGGTGCTGCATTTCAGCATAACGCGCAAAGTACTCAAGTTCGGTCGGCGTTACCACGGGCAGGAACGGTGCGCGCTGCTCGTATAGCATCTGCATGAGAACGAGCGCGGTTTGCGTTTCACTAGCATCGAACAGGGCATTGATCTCAGTGACGAGTTCTCCGCCGGGGAACTGCAACCGCTCAACTTTTTCCAGCGGAAAACGATACTCCAGTGAGCCGCCGCCCCGAGCACTGCGAAAGACAATTTCTTCACCGTCGATTTTCACTGCGTGACCCGTTACCGGTGAACGGCCCTGGATGATGAGCGCCTGTTCGCCGCCGAGTGATGCGCGCGCTTCTTCGACCGTCGTTGCGGACAACTTTGCAATGCAAAGCAAAATAAACAGGAACCGCAAAATCATAATGGAGCCTCCTGCTCGTTGGCTGTCGGAGACGTTTCCAGGCCGGCGGTGACGGTTTCGCTTTCCAATGGTGGAAGGATTGGCTCCAGCCGTGCCATCTCCGCTGCGGCTTGTTCGCGTGCATTGCGGAATTCACTTAGGCCCTCGTTGCTCCGGAGCTCGGCCCAGGAGTTGTAGGCTGCGCGCAGGTCGCCGCGTTGCTCAAACAGCGGAGCGCTGGCGAGGTAAGCTGCGGCAACGAACTCCGGGTAGGCGCGGTAGAGCGTGTAAACGCGCTGGTAGTAGGCGATGGCTTTGTCGGGCAGGTCGGCTGAAGCGTAGGCGTGCCCGATCAGGAGTAGGGCATTCGCGTGGGGACGCCCCCGGGCGGCCTTGAGTCGGAGTATGTCTTCGAGCACTTCGACGGCTTTTTCCGGCTTGCCGAGTTCGATTAACAGTTCGCCGCGGAGGAGCTTTACCTGTGGCCCGGCGGCATGGAATGGCGTTTCGGTTTCAAAGCGATTGAGCCACATCTCGGCTTCTTCAGTTTCACCATTGTTGGCCGCCATCAGGGCGAGTCCGTAAAAAGCAGCGCCGAGTTGTGTGCTGCGCGGGTGCTCTTCCAGTAACTGGTTGAAGTAGTCGCGGGCGCTGCTCAGATCGAGCTTGGCAAGCAAGTTACCGACCTGTGCCAACCCCTCGGGATCGAGGTCCTGCATCGGAACGGATTCAACAATTTCCAGTAGCGCCACGTATTCCCGGTCGGTGTCGTCGCGCTTGCGGTAGAGGCTGGCGCGGTAGAGGTTGATGCGGGACAGCCAGGTCCACCGTTCCGCTTGGATCGCCTGGTCGCGCTGATCGGCGAGCCACTGTTCGAAGTCGGGTGTGACCAGCAGGCCTTCCATCGTGACACTGGGCACGGCATCGACGGTGAATTCGCCAGCGTGGTATTGGGCGTGCAGCTGATGCAGTGCCTGCAGGATAGCCCCGGTTTCTCCCGCCGTGGGGTCGTCCCCGTGCTCGCCCAGCGCTTCGACAAAAAATGGAAAGGCTTGTGCGGGCTCGCCTTTACGTTGGTGCGCCCAGGCAATCCAATAAAGTGCTTCGGCGATACGGACTTTTTCTGGGACGTCATCGCGTCGCACGTAGTCGGCGAAGTGCGTGACCATGAGGTCGTATTCTCCAAGCGCCTGTTGAATCTTCCCGCGCTGGAAGACGGCGTAGGGAAATAGCGGCCCGGCTTCAGGCGTGACGCTTGCGAACTGGTTGGATGCCTCCAGCAAGCGGCCTTGTCCCATGAGAATGTCCCCCTTGAGGACGTGTGCTTCCGGCGCGCGCGCGTGCTTGGCGTAGTGCTGCAGGAAGTCGTTGATGGACTCCAGCGCAGCAGGGTATTGGCGATCTGAGTAGAGCGTCTGCGCACGGCGGTAAACAACTTCCGGGTAAACCGGGTCGCGGGGCTGGGTTGCGGCGAGGGCATCGTCAAACTGCTCCAGTGCAGTTTCGTATCGGCGGTCAAAAAAGTAAGTCATGCCCAGCCAAAGCCTGGCCTGCCCAGCGAGGAAACCGTGGGGGTATTCGCGCAGGTAGCGCGCAAAGTCGGCTCGCGCAGGCGGGTATTCCTGGGCGAGTGTGGCGTTGTAGCCCCGGCTGAAAAGCCAGCGCGGCGCAAGCCGGTGCTCCGGGTAGCTGTCGAGCAGATCGGTCAGCACCGTCAAAGCTTGCGCATAATCGCGTTTCTCCTGATATGCATTTGCGATGAGAAACAGCGCGGCCGGTGCTTCCGGGTGGTCGGGAAATCGCTCTAAGAATAGCCGGGCAATGCGGAGTGATTCGTCCCAGTCTTCCAGGGCATTCGCGGCGAGGATCCAGCGGTAATGCGCGGAAGCGCGCGTCGCCGCATCGAGCGAATCATCTTCGGCCAGCGCGCGGAATACGATGCAGGCTTCACGTGCGCGCTCCAGCAATAAAAAGGTCTGCCCGAGGCGCAATTGGAATCCCGGTGTGAAGTCGTCGTTTTCCCGCATGGTCTGGAGTTGTGCTTCCACGCTTTGGGCCAACCCGCGAATGTAGTCGTTCCAGGTTGCTTCTTCGTGGTGACCGCGCCCGGCGCGCCGTTGTCTTTCGTTCCAAAGAATTTGCAGGCCTATCAGGCGTGTTTCCTGCGCGGCGATAAGTTGCTTGAGCGGTGTAACCAACCGGTATGCACGCAGGGCGGATTCGTGTTGGCCTTGGGCGAGGCAGTGGTTGCCGACATCGAGCGCAGAAAAAGTCAGTACCGCGAGTTCGGGCATTTGGTCGACCTTCCAACTGAAGTCGAACAGGATCGTCGTGGCTTGGTCGTAGTCCTGCAATTCCAGTGACTTTTGCAAGGCGCGGAGTTGTGCCTGGGTGGCGAGGCTGGCCGGGACACGTTCGCTTGCAGCGAACCCGAGCAGCCGGTCAATGCCTTCCTGTTCCTGGCCGTTGTCGAAATACAACTCGGCTTGTCGCATGGCACTGAGCACGGCTTCGGGGGAGTCCGGTTGTGTTTCGATGAAGGCCTGATACGTCGCGACGGCCTGATCGATGTCGCCATTTTGCTGGTAAGCCTGGGCCAGGCTGAATAGCACAAAGCCGCGGCGGTTTGGAGAGGTATGCGGCAGCGAAAGGAATTCCCTGTAAAGCGTAATGGCGTCCTGCGGGCGCTCAATCATTTGGCAGGCATAGCCGTGGATTGGCAAGAGCGTGGGAACGAGTGGCGCATACTGCGGCTCTTTGCCGAACTGCTCCTTCAGGTGGTCGAAGGCTTGCGCGGCTTTTGCGTAGTCGCCCTGGGTAAATGCGGTCACGCCGAGTTGCAGCGTTTCCTGCATCGTGGCCGGCATGGAGATAAAGTCCGCCCGCGCTGGTCCCCAGATGAGCACCAGCAGCAAAGAAGCGGAAAATATCCGGCCCAAACGCGTCATACGGAGAATTGTTTTGCACAGCGCACTCCGTAAAGCCAGCCCAACAATAGGTTTTCGTACTTCGTTACCCGGTCGTTTCTTCCCACTGAATCGAGGCAAACGTGCGCCAGGGCAGGACCGCACAGCGGACCCGAGCCGGGAACTGACGGATGCCCCGGAGGGCCTCGGCGTCACCCAAGCCCGACCAGTCGTCGCTGTCGTCCTGCCCGGTGAGCAGACCCATGAAACGTTGTGCCAGTGCGACAGCTTCAGCGGGTTCCTTGCCGGTGAGCAGTTCGATCATCAGGGAGCACGACGCTCGCAGGACTGCGCTGCCCTTGGCGGTGAAGCCAATCGCGGCAATCCTGTCTTCGGCCAGATGGACGGTGAAGATAACTTCGTCACCGGTATCCGGGTTCGCGCCGTTGGTGCGGTATTCGGCATGTTCCAGCAAGCCCTCACCACGCGGATGCTGTCCGTGGTCCAACAGGATTTCGCGGTAAAGCTCGGTTTGGTCGATCATCTACCCCAACAGCTTCTGCACTTTGCGCAGGCTGTCGACGAGTTTGTCGGCTTCAGCGCGCGTATTGTAGAAGGCAAATGACGCGCGGGCCGTGCCTTCCAGGCCAAAGCGTTGCCAGAGCGGCATGGTGCAGTGGTGGCCTGTGCGGATCGCGATACCGTCCACGTCGAGCATCGTGCCGATGTCGTTCGGGTGGATGCCTTTCAGCATGAAAGAAATCACACTGACCTTGTTGGCCGATTCGCCGTAAATTTTGATGCCCGGCAGTGTGCGGAGCTGTTCCGTGGCGTAGGTGAGCAACTCGTGTTCGTAGGCAGCGAGGGCCTTGCGGTCGAGGCTCATCCAGTAATTTGCGGCCGCGCCGAGGCCGATGGCCCCTGCGATGTGTGGCGTGCCCGCTTCAAAGCGTTCCGGGATTTTGCGGAACGTTGTCCCGGCAAAACTGACACGGTCGATCATGTCGCCGCCGCCCTGATAGGGAGGCATGGCGTTGAGCAGGTCGGCCTTGCCCCACAGGACACCGATACCGGTCGGCCCGCCGACTTTGTGCCCCGAATAAACGAAGAAATCGCAGCCAAGTGCTTCCACATTAACCGTAAAGTGAGCCGTCGACTGAGCACCATCGATGAGCACCGTGATGCCACGTTCTTTGGCTTGGGCAATGAGCGGTTCGACGGGATTGATGGTCCCGAGCGAGTTCGACACGTGACACAGCGAAACCAGCTTCGTGCGGCCGGAAAGGAGTTTGGGGAACTGCTCGACATCCAACTCACCGAGGTCGGTTATCGGCAAAACGACAATTTTTGCACCTACGCGTTCGGCCAGCATTTGCCAGGGCACGATGTTGGCGTGGTGCTCCATTTCGCTGACTAAAATTTCGTCTCCGGCACCGATGTTTTCACGGCCCCAGGTCGCGGCAACAAGGTTGATCGCTTCCGTGGCATTGCGGGTAAAAATGCAGCTATGCGGGTTGCTCGCGCCAATGAATTTCGCTACTGCGCCGCGGGCTTCCTCGTAGGCACCGGTCGCCTCCTGGCTGAGCGCATGCACGCCACGGTGGATGTTGGCATTCTCCTCGCGGTAGTAGCGATCCAGCCGATCAATGACGACCTGCGGTTTTTGCGAGGTCGCCGCGTTGTCCAGATACACCAGCGGCTGGCCATTTACCGTTCGCTGAAGAATCGGATAATCTGCACGGACGGCATTCACGTCCCACTTTGCCACTGTGTCTTTTTCTAGAATCATTCTTAGGTGAGACTGTAGCTCAATAAGTTGCGTTTGCAACGCGGAAAGTTATTTAGAACTGCCTTTCGCGTAAGCTCGGATACCGAGGCGGATGAGGAGGCCGGCGGCTATGGCGGCGAGGCCGGCGAGCCAGGCACCGATTGTCACCCAGAAAACGAGGAAGAAACACGATGCCAGGCCAATCCAGGCAACCCATTTCGGGTAGAGGCGTTGATCGTCCTTCAGGCGGAGGGCGGCGAGGTTCAGGATCGCGTAGTAGATGAGCACCGTGCAGGCACTGAAGGACCACGCCAGTTTGATGTCGCCGAGCATACAGAGCACGGCGATGAGCCCGCCCACGGCGAGGATGGCGTTGCGCGGCTGCTTTTGACGGTCGAGCTTGGCGAGGCCTTGCGCGACGTCTCCCCGGCGTCCCATGGCCAGTAGCACGCGGGACAGGCCGAGGATGAGGTTGAGCAGTACGCCGATCAGTGCGACGAAGCCTGCTACCGTGAACAACTGTCCGGGGGCGGCCCCGCGCAGCCAGGCCCACGCCACGCCAATGTAAATCAACGCCGAGACAACCAGCGTAATGATCATGGCCCGGGGGATGTTGCGGCGGGGGTTCTGGATTTCCTCGCCCATCGTTGCGATGCGGCCATAGCCGGTGTAGGCGACAAACATCAGCGCACAGGCTTCAAGGATGTTGGGCATGGAAACGTCGGATGGTATGAGCCGGTTGCTGGTGCCCGGGGCAAAGATCAGACTCAGTAGTCCGGCAATGGTAATGGTCACAATGGCGGCATTGACCTGATTGCTCCGGCGCAGGCCGAAAAGCACAACGGCCGTCATCACTGCGACCAGGCCGACAGCAATGGGCACGCTGCTCGCACCGCCAAGTGCCTCACCAATAG
>JBNNDZ010000293.1:0-4278 GCA_050285865.1 Puniceicoccales bacterium | reverse complement strand
ACGACGCTCTTCCGATCTCTCGGGAAGCCTGCTCGAGGTCGAGGCATTTGACGAAACCAATTGGGCGCAGACCATCGATAACGAGGTCCATCGCGTCGTCCAGCGAGGTGTAATCCAGTGCAGGGCCAACCGACAGGATGGCTTTCTCTCCCATGCGTTTTTTGCCGAATACGACAAGGTAATGAACCGAGGTATTGCCCCAGAGCTCACGAATGCCCTCGTGGTGTTCGGGTTTGGATTCGCTCAATAGCTCGTAGAGCGAGTATTCGCGAAATGTGTCACGTCTTCCTAGCATGTCTTAAAATCAGTTCAGTTGTTGGCGCAGGGGCCACACCCGAATTCAGCTTGTTTGAGCAACGTCGCATGTCCATGGCATTTAAGCCCTAATTACCACATTTAACCTTACCGGCACATTTGCTGAAACATTAGGCGCCGACTGGGATTGCGGCATTGTGGGGACAAAGAACGTCCCGGGTTTTGTCTGGGTGGTTTTGCTCGATACTAATACGGAAAATCGCTGACCCTTTCGGTGGTGTGGCTTGCGACGGGAAGGTGACGAATGTCAAAGTTTGGTGAACCGGATGCTTTGTATTGGACTAACAAAGCGCGGGGCGGTTTCGCTTTCCCTCCAAATACATGGGAAAGGTATCGGTAAAGGAAAGCATGAGTCTCCGGCAGCTACGCTCGCTACCCGGCTTGCGGAGCATGGTGGAGATTCGGGAGGACGGGGTGGTCGCGGCTCGACGCGGTGCACCCAATGAGGACTTGGCCGACGCCACGCCCAATTTTATCCGCATCGGCAAGATGCTGGGCCGTAGCCTCGAAATGGGGGATATGGTCGAGCTTCGGGTTGTGTGCGATGGCGAGGGCGCGACCTTCGCCGAAAGCGGAGATCGTCGGGTGGGCGTCATTCACCAGAATGACAAAGCGCACCTATTAGAAACGGGCTATGGAGCTTAACTTAATACGTGAAACACTGGGCAAAGCGAAGGGGGTCGAAGGTTATTGCGTGCTCGACGTCAATGGCGCGGTACTCACGCAGGATCTCGGCACTTATGCCAATCGCATCAAACGCACTGAGTTCGCGACGTGGGTTCTCAACTGCTTTTATGCGATCGACACCTATTACCCTCAGGCCCATTGCGTCCTGCTCCGCTACGACTCGGGGCGTCTTTACCTTACTCGAATTCAAGACCGACTGATTACCGTCATGTGCCGTCACGGCGCAGATATTCACTTCCTCGAAAACACTTTTGGCAAACACCGACAATCCATGGCTAAATCCAACAGTTCCGGAATCGTCCGCGAAAAATCCAAGAAAGGCGAAACCGTCTTCTTGAAAATCAGCGAAACGGGCTCAGGTGCCACCGGTAGCCCGATCCCCAAGAAAAAATCCAGCTCTCCCGTGCCGCTTCTCATTGGCGCGCTAGTCGTCATCGGTGCAATCGTTGGCGTCGTCGCGTTTACTATGAGCAGTTCCAAGGGCGAGGCGGAGCCTGCGACGGTTGCAACAGCCCAGCCCGCGAACTCCACTGCCAGTGCCGGTGACACTGCCACCGATCCGAAGGCCAACGCCACCAGCGCGCGCGACCGCGCCAATGCTTTGGCCACGGTGGCCCGGCAGGAGGAAGCCGCCAATCACGCTGCCATGGACATGGCCCGAGCCGTTGCGAACAACGAGAGTGCACAGCAGAAGTTCGCCGCCGGTGATTATGTGGCCGCGGCAAGCCTCTGGAAGGACGCCGCCGAATCCTATGGCAAAGCCAGTGTAACGGCTGCCGAAAAGAAGTTTAACCTGGCTCTGCAGACCGCCAGCCTGGGCGTTGTTGCCAACTATCCGAACCCGGAGTGGATCGCGATGGAGAACGCCATGAAGCAGGCCAGGGAAGACGCCGCCAACGGCAACTACACCGGTGCGATTCAAACCATCAAGGCGCAGCAGACCAAGATTCCGGCGCTGCGTAAGGTCGCACTGGAGCAACTTTCTGCACTCGCTGCCAAGAATGCTGCCGACACCAATATCCCGACCGCGATCGAGCTATATGAGTCCGTGCTCGCCATTGATCCTTCCAACGAAACGGCCAAGAGCTTCATCTTTGAGCATCGTTACAAGCCCGGTGAGACGTCCACGAACTCCGTCGGCATGATCTTCGCCTTCATTCCGCCGGGCAAATTTACCCGTGGTTCGCCGGAAAATGAAGCTTACCGCGATGCAGACGAGGTTCAGGCGGTCATTACGCTTACCGAAGGCTACTTCATCGCAACGACTGAAGTTACGCAGCAGCAGTGGGAAGATGTCATGGGTCAGCGTATGCGTATGGACGATGCGGACTCGGAGTTCATCGGTCGCCAGTTGCCGGTCCATAGCATTACCTGGGAGCAGGCGCAGGAGTTCTGCCGCCGGCTTAGCGAACTGGAGGGCAAAATTTATCGTCTGCCAACCGAAGCGGAGTGGGAATACGCCGCCCGCGCTGGGACGACCACTCCTTACAATACGAACAGCGAACGCCTGACCAGTCGCGATGCCAACATCTATGACCCGTCGGGCGAAGGCCTGGACACCATCGCTGCCGTTGGTTCGATCGGCTCGGCGAACGCCTGGGGCCTCTACGACATGCACGGCAACGTGTGGGAGTGGACGGCTGACTGGAGTGCGCCGTATGTGCCGGGTCCCCAGACCAACCCGACCGGTCCGGATGAGTCTCAGAACCGCGTTGACCTGGCGATGAAAATTATTCGCGGCGGTTCGTTCATTGACGACGCCCATTTTGCGCGCAGTGCCAACCGCAGTGAAGCCTCGCCCGTCGTTGCTAACTCCTACACCGGATTCCGCCCCGTTCTGGTCATAGCTGATCTCTAAATAACGCATCAACGAACAAGAAAAAACCTGACGCCATGAACATTGCTAAACTCTCGCGCCTCGCGCCAACCTTTGTGTTGGGTGCTCTGGGCCTCCTGCTCATCGCCGGCTGCTCGGAATCCACATCGTCCTCATCCACTTATTCGAGCTCGGCCAATACCACGACCGGCACTTCGACTCGGCAGGCGGCACCGATGGTTGCTGGCAACCCGGCTCCACGCAGCCACAGCGACGAATCGGTCTCCTTCTTCTCCGAAGGCCCCAGCGGCAATTCCTCGGTAACGCCTCCTCCGCCGCCGTCTTCCACGACCACGAAGGCCACGACGGTCACGCGCCCGGCTCCGATGGCTGCTCCGGTCGCCACGCCAGCGTCCAAGTCGCTGCCACCTTATCAGGCGGATTATGCCGTGCGTGGACGCCTGCGCTCCATTGGTTCGGACACCATGGACAAGATGATGGCCGACTGGGAAAAGGACTTCAAAAATTACCACCAGGGCGTGCGCGTTTTCCACGAAGGGAAGGGCTCGTCCACCGCGATTCCGGCCCTCGTTGAAGGCCGTTCGGACTTCGGCCCGATGAGCCGCCAGGTCAAGAGCTCGGAAGTCGAGAAGTTCGAGCAGCAGTTCGGCTACGCGCCCACCTCGATGCCGGTCGCCATTGACGCGCTTGCGATCTACGTCCACCCGGACAACCCCATCAAGGACCGCGGTCTTTCGATGTCGGAACTCGACGCGATCTTCTCGTCGACCCGCCGCCGCGGCTACTCCAGCGACATCAAGACCTGGGGCGACCTCGGCCTGACCGGCGAATGGGCCAACAAGCCGATCAATGTCTACAGCCGCAACTCGGCCTCTGGCACCTATGGTTTCTTCAAGGACGAAGTCCTCAACAAGGGTGACTTCAAGGGCACCAACCGCGAGCTTCCGGGTTCCGAAGAAGTGGTTCGTTCCGTGGAAAATGATCCCTATGGCATTGGTTACAGTGGCTTCGGTTACAAGACTCCCGGCGTCGCACTCGCCCCGTTGACCGTTTCTGATGGCGGTGCCCCGGTTGCAGCGAACCAGGACAATGCCGTTAGCGGTGCTTACCCGCTCGCCCGCAACCTTTACCTGACGATCAATCAGCGTCCGGGCGAAGAGCCGAAGACCCTTCATGCTGAGTTCATCCGCTACGTTTACAGCGACAACGGACAGACCCGGGTCAGCGAAAATGGTTATTTCCCGGTCAGTTCCTCGACCGCTAACCAGCAGCTCAACAGCCTCGGCCTGAGCAAGTAAGCCGTTTTTTCACCACTACTGCTACGAGCAGCCCCGGCCTATTCGCCGGGGTTGTTTTTTTGGCGGGTTCAAGGGCGAGTCGCTCAGGCCGCTTGGGGGGCGCTAAGTGGGCGAAGCGTCACACAAGGTAGGGCGCAGCCT
>JBNNDZ010000292.1:0-3285 GCA_050285865.1 Puniceicoccales bacterium | reverse complement strand
CTCACCCGCGGCCCGGGCGGTTGTGCCAGCAACAAAATGCTCAATCAATCTCATTTGCTTGTGTTTACTTAGCCGACTTTTTCGTTCATACATCTCGGTAGCTTATAGCGGATTTTTACGCGCTTAGCTACTTCAGCCCCTAAATCTATTAAAGAAATCGCTCAAAGCGTAGTATAATACCATGATTTGAGTTAGAACTTCAGTCATTTCGAAAATGAGTGACGAATCAATCAGACTTGTAGAGGACCCATTTGACCAACTGAAAGTTGAGCCGATTCTTTTGCATCCGTTTCCCAGCGAATGGGATGGGCTAAGCATGAACCGATTAGCCGACGCGCTTGATGACGAAGAGGCTTTGCGTGAATTGGGGATGCTGGATGTCTTAATTGCAGAAGCTTAGGTGACTGCTATAGTGAGCATTTTTGCGTTCCAACGGTCTGCTTTATGAAATGAATCCGCGTATCGGATGAGGCGGACCCTTGGCCCGCAGAATGGGCGTTGGCGGCCTGGGGCCTGGGCAAGGATGAAGCGGGCCGTTGGCCCGCTCTATCGAAGCCGCCTAATGCAAACCAAACTAATCCACTCGATAAATTACTTTAAGCATTCTCTAAGCAATTTCCATCAGCCGCCGCGGGCGGTGCGGAGGATTTCGCGTTCGGGGGGGAGGAGGTCTTCGACTTTTACGCCGGTCATTACGGTGTTGGATTCACGCTCGTGGCCGTTGGCCGAGAGGATGGCGGCGTAAATGGCACGCCAGCCCGGGCGGACGGTTTGCCAGTCAATCGGGAGCGTGTAAAGTTGCTCAAGGGCCAAGTCGGGCCGGCCTGACTGGTATTGGGCCAGGGCAAGGGTCATCAGGTTGGCCAAGAACGGTTGCTCGGATTCGTTGAGCAGGCGCACGGCGGTGTCGCCCGAGGCCTGGACTTCTTCGCCGAGGAGGAGATTGGTGTAGGCCAGGTCATTGGCGACGTCGTTGTCGTGCGGGTAAAGTTCGGCCATGCGGCGCAGGACGTTGCGCATGGCGGCGACGTCGCCGAGTTCCTGATCGATCTTAATCAGTTCCTCGAATGCGGTGCGTTGGGCACCGGGTAAGACGGTGAGCCGTTCCAGCACGGCGCGCGATTTTTCGGTCCAGCCGAGTTTGGTGGCGTAATTGAAGGCGAACTGAAGTTTGCCGACATCGTTCTTTGCATCGATGATGGTGCGGCTCCAAATGAGGTCTGCCAAGGCTTCGTTGCCTTGTTCGGCCTTAATGCGGGCGTCGAACAGTTGTTGGACAAACGGGTCGATTGGCAGTCGGGTGCGTTTCATCACCTCGGCGAGCGCGTCCCATTTGCCCTGATAGGCCATGGAGTCCGCCCAGACAAGGAAGAGGTCCTGCCGTTGCAAGGCGGTTTCGAGATCGACGACGTCCAGCACGTCGGCGGAACGTCCATTTTGGTTGAGCCAGCGGCCCATTTCGACGAGTTCCGCCGGTTGTTCGGTTTCAAAGAGAGATTTTGCTTCGGCCAGCAGGGCTTCGAGCGGTTGGTTGGCCAAGTTGCGGCGGATGACGATTTCCTTGAGCTTGTCTTCGCGTTCGGCGAGTGGGTGGTTGGCGAGGCGCTCGGCCGTGGCGATGATTTCCGCTTCGGTGAGGCCGGGGGCCTGGAGGTAATTGCGGGTCGCGATCAGGCCGGTTTGGTCGTTGCGTTGAGTCATTTCTTTAAGCCAGGCAATCCCGGCTTCGCGGTCGGCCGGGTTTTCGCTGAGCTGACTCAGTTGTACGTAGGCGAGCTGGACCTCGCCGGAAGCACCGGGTGTCTTGGCTGCTTGTGCCGCCAGTTTCAGCGCCAGGGTGGGCTTTTCGTTGGCGCGGGCAAGTTGGGCGCGGCGAATCAGGGACTCCGCTGATTTGGGATAATTCTGTTCCAGTTGCTTGGCGAGGCGGTTCAGGCCTTCCATGTCGCCCAGGCGGTAGAGGGCGTCGAACCACTGATGCGCATCGGCCTCGTCACCGGTTTGCTCGTAAACGGTTTGCCAGATTGAAGGGGCCTTGGCGGGGTCCAGTCGGTTGCTCAGTCTGGCAACGAGACGGGCGATATCGAGGTCCTCATGGAGAGCGTAAGCTGCGCGCGCCAGTTCGAATGCCTTGGCGTAGTTTTCCTCCTCTACGAGCGCCTCGGCCTGCTCCGCCATATTTTCGGCCCGGTGGCGCTTCACGGCGTTCCAGGCAAATGGTGCCGCCACGGCCAGGAGTATCAGGACGATCCCGGCGATGATTAGATTTCGCTTCGCTTGTGGCGTTAAGGGCATGGTGATGAATTACAATATCGGGTGGGGGCCTGCGACCTTAAACCGCCTCCAGAATCGCACCCGCGACGGAGTCCGCCACGAGACGCCCTTCGCCGGTCAGGCGGAGCTTTTCGCCGCTACGCAGCAGCAGACCTTCTTCGGCCAATTGGTCAAAGAGTGTGGCATAGGCAGCCCAGGGGGCCTCGGGGAAACGTTGGTGCAGGCTGGCCAGATTGATACCGTCGTTCAAGCGCAGGCCGAAGATAAGGGCATCGGCGGCGAGGGTGTCGGCGTCGAGGAATACGGTGTCTCCTGCCCCCGAAGGCGGAATGGCCGGAGCATCGTCGAGCCCGGCGAGCCACTGGTTGAGATCGGCAGGATTACTCCAGCGTGAGCCGAGCCACTGGCTGGCGGCGGAGGGGCCGACTCCGCGCCACGCGCCCATATGCCCTGTCGACAGATTGTGTTGGCAGGCAAAGCCTGGGCGGGCGAAGTTGGAAACCTCGTATTGCGGATAGCCGGCCTCAGCGAGCGCATCCCAAGTGAACCGGTATAGATCGGCCTCGTTGGCAATGTCACGGCGGAGCTCGCCCCGGGTTAGCTTTACCCACAGCTTGGTGTCTTCCTCGAAGGTCAGGCAGTAGGTGGATAGGTGTTCCGGGGCCAACGCGATGGCTTCGCGCAGGTCGGCCTGCCATTGTTCAAGGGTCTGTCCGGGGACGGCGAAAATCAGGTCGAGGTTGACGTTATCGCAGCCGTTTTCCCGGAGGGTGTCATAAGCGCGGCGGACGACGGTGGGGCTGTGCTGACGGCCCAGCGCGTCGAGAAGGCGTTCGTCAAAGCTTTGCACGCCGAGCGATATCCGGGTGACCCCGGCATCAAGCATGGCGCGAACTTTGTCGGCCTTGACGGTCGATGGCGCCATTTCGACGCTCCACTCCGCAACGGGCAGCGGGGCGCGTTCGCGGACGGCATCGCACAGGCTGGCCATGTCGGGCGTGGCCAGTAAGC
>JBNNDZ010000291.1:0-8296 GCA_050285865.1 Puniceicoccales bacterium | reverse complement strand
TGATACCGAACATGAAATCCGGACCCGCCTCCACCGCAACATAGCTGAAATTGTCGGAAACCTCCTGCGGCAACGCCTGTGGGGAATTGGTATTTCCCTGGCCGAGCTGACCGCTCGTATTGAGGCCCCACGTCCGCAACGAGCCGTTCCCGTCGATCGCAGCGCCAAATTGGTCGCCCGCAGTAACATTGTCGCTTAGATCAGTGTCATTGAACTGGGCTGACACCGTGTGCGAAAAACCGGCGGTGAACGCCAGAGTGGCCAGTGCAGATACGTTGCGGAGCCTGAACCAAGATAAAGATTTTTGCTTCATAACCGTGTCCTTGATTTGGGCCAGACACTTGCGCAGGAAACCAACACAAGCACGGGGGCTTGCGAAGTGGATTGTCCTGCTTGGGTCGGGCGCATGCTATGATTCACGTTGAGTAAGTTGAGCTCCAGGATTACTCCGCAGCGTCACCATTCATCGCGCTTTCGGTGCCTTCCTTGAGGTTGCTGACGCGCTCGAGGAGTTCGACCTGGGCGGTGTCGTTGTCGAGGCGGTTTTGTAACGACATGATTTCGTTGTAGGCCGCAGCTTGATCTTCAGGTAACTGATATCCGGGGATCTCGTTCTCCAGAATACCCATGCGGTATAGGACGCGTGGATCGACGATGTCCTTGTAGGTGGTACCGTCCGGGTTGAGGGTCTTCGCAGTAATGAAGATCAGAAGATTCCGGCGTTGGATCTGCTTGGTCGAGTGCTGGAAAAGTTCCCCCAGAAGAGGGATCTCGCTCAAGTAAGGAACACTGGTATCGACGTCGTTCGTGAGATCCGAAATCAAGCCGCCAATTGCCAACGTGAAGCCATCCTTGAGGATGACATTACTTTGCGTTTCCGTGGTTTGGATGATCGGAATTTCAGCGCCACCTGCTCCACCGAAGTTCGTGGTGCGGTCACTGCGGGAAAGTTGCGGACGCACATTCAGGCGAATGAAACCAGCACTATTCACATTCGGCGTAACCGAGAGAATTGTGCCGATGTCCTTGTATTCGAATCCGCTAACCTCAAACGAACCCGTTTCGTCGTTGAAGGTGTAACTCGGAATCGGGAACTGCTCACCGATAACCAAGCGTGCTTCTTCACCGTCCAAGGTTACCAGGGTCGGGTTGTTAACCAGCTTCGCGTCCGTGTTGGATTCAAGGAAGCTCAATACGACATTAAAGGCTGCAGCCGAGAACACTGCCGTATCCGAGCGGGTAACATTGTCGATCCAGGTCATGTCGCCCAGAACGGCCGAGTTGAAAACCTGATTCCCCAGATTGGAGGCGGTCTGGGACATGTTTTGGTTAAAGCCACCCCCCGTAGAAAACGACTGCCCCTGACTTTGACCCGAGGTTTGTGTGTTGGTAACATCGTTGTCGACCACATAACCATATTCGTTTTCCTTACCATGCTCAGCCGCATATTGGCGATTGAACGGTCCGGCCGACACTTGGTAGCCTTGGAGAGAGGCCCAATTAATACCCTTGTCGCTGCGATCAGTGTCGTTGATTTCGATGAATTTCGATTCAATCATGACCTGTGGATTCGGGCGGTCGAGGCGCTCGATAATCGCCTGAATTTCGTTCATTTGCGACGGACGCTCGGTAACGAGCAGTGCATTCGTGCGCTTATCAACCTGAACGCGACCACCAGCAGCGGTGTCGATCAGCGGAGCGAGCGAATTCTGCATGGTGCTGGCCACTGCGTAGTTGATAAGGAATACGCGGGTAACCGTTGGCTCATTCGTCAGCTCTTCCTTGCTCTTGATCTTAATGATATTGCGATCGACAACGTAGGTGTAACCCAGCGGGTCGAGGACGACTTCGAGCACCTGACGCCAGGTTACGTTACGGAGCTTGATCGACGTGCTGCCCGCTAGAGTATCCGGAATGACAACGTTCAGGTCGTAAAGGTCAGCCACATTGCGAATAATCGTGCGCACTTCTTCATCAGGAAAATCAACCGAAATGGTGTCATCAGCGCCCATCAGGGCTTCGTCGGCGCGATTTTCCGAAGGAAACTCGACGGTCGCTTTACCGGTGTCGCCTGCAAAATCAATTTCCATCGCTGGAATTTCGACGGCTTCCTGCGACATGGTGGTTGCTCCGCTTGCGTCGACAGTCTCCTCCATGACGGGCTCACTTTGAGTAACCTGCCGCACGGTCATGCCGGAAGAATCCGGGGCATAGGCTTGAACGCTTTGGGGCTCACTGCTGGTAGTCCCGCTGGTTGCCGAAGTACTTGGTGTCGCACTGCTGGTGGCAGGCGCGGTGGCGGATTGCGTGTTGTCCTCGGCGGGAGGAGTCTGCCCTTCCTTGGTCGACCCCGCGTAGGGCGGATTCGTGTAGGGAGAGGGTATCGCGGTTCCAGTCAGGTCTGACGCGTCCCGATCATAGGCTTCGACCGAGGGATCATCCTCCGCGGTAGTTTGCGCATGGCTGGTCGACGTCGTGGCGCAAACGGCAAGGGCCATCAACGCAAGGAGCAAGAGGTTCAAGAGCTTCATTTTCAGTCGGGAGTTAAACGTTCAGAGCAGTAGCGAAAGGGTTTTAACGATCTATAGTGACGCCGCGACCCGCGGTGTCGTCAAACTTACGCAGCAGGACGGCGTCATTGAGTTGCAGTTTATAAGACTCAGCCGTCACGTCGCGAATGCGGACCATGACTGCCTTGTCGCCGAAAGTTGCACGGATTGAGCTGCCATCAGGGAGCTGGGCACCAGGCACCACGAGGACACCCTTACCGCCTTTAAAGAAGACGCCACTTGGCTTGATCGACGGCGCAATCTTCGCCAACATTTCCGCATCGGTCAGTTCTTTCTGAATCACCGGGGCGGCGGGCTCATCCTTTTTGACCACGACGGGCTTGTCCGGCTCAGGAGCGAACTCAAAGGGATAGCGCACATCGGCGATTTCAGCCAGGATGGCTTCATTTTTCACGTCGAGCGCGGCGGTGGCGTTCTTCAAGAGATTTACCCGCTTGGTGCGCGGCGTCACGCGGTCACCTTTGGCCTGTGCGACAACCGGGAAAATGATCGCGGTGACCAGCAGGAAAATGACGGTTACTTTCATAGCGGATGGAAAAGTTATTTTTTCTTTTTCTTTTTCTCAGGCTCCGGGTCCGGAATGCCGAGATTGACGACCTTCAAATCAACCGTCACGACATTGTCCCCGGCACCAGCAGTCTGGCTCGGACGCATGGTCATCCCATCAATCCGGGAAATATAACGCCCGGTTCGGATGTTATACAGAAAACGAAGGACGTTCTTATACTCTCCGCTAACGACGAGATCGAACGTGACCGTGGTGTAAACGCTATTGCCGGAACTCTCGGCGACGGCCTTCTTCGCGGTGGACTGGTCCGTCAGGTTGACCTGAGAGTTTTCCGCCAGACGGAGGAAATAACGGTAATTCTCCGGGCGTGCTTCCGCGTCAACCAGCCTCGAATCGACGCTTGCAACAAGCTCGTTGATCTGGGTGACGTGGGCTTCCAGATCGACCGCGTTATTGACGTTGGAGCTCATCAATTCGCTCTTCGCCAACTTTTCCTCGTATTCTGTCTCCAGAACCTCGAGGCGGCCGCCACGCAGGAAAATCAAAACGGCGGCAATGAGCACGATAACGCCGCATCCGACCGCCAACGGATACTGCTTCAGTTTAGCAATAAGTTCTTCCGTGTTCATAGTTCGACGGGTTTCAGTTTAACTACGACGGTGAATTCGAACAGGCCCAGGCTCTGGTTACGGCTAGGCTGAGAGACATCAACCGATGAGAGCTGATCCTCAAAGACATCCAGTTCCTGCAAAATCTGGCTGTAACCACCCAGTTCTTCCAATGCTTCAGCAGAATCCCCCTTCAGCACACCACTGATCGTGTAAGTGGTCTGGCTCACATACTTGGGCCGCTTGGAGCTACCTACGTTGTTCTTGCCAACACTGAGTGCGACGGTTTGCAGCGCAATGGTTTCCGGGCGGGAGGAAGAAAGTGCCAGGAGAATTTCCAACGGCGGCTGGTGTATCGAGTAAAACCGCTCCACGTCGGCCAGCTTTGGCTCCAGCTTCTCGAATTCAGTGCTGAGCTTGAGGAATTTGCGGTTCTGCCCAGTGCCATCGGCAATCTTCTGGTCTTCTTCCTGAATTGAATTCGCGACCGCTGTTGCCTGAAACTCCATGAACGCAACGTAGCCGATAAAGACCACTGCTGCGGCAAGGGCCACGAAATTAACCAGGAAGTTGGTCCGCACCGCTTTAACATCCGGCAAGGCATCCGTAATGCGGAAATCCGGACGCCAATTCGGGTGTGCAGCTGCTTCTTTTGACTTTTTATCCGCCATGATGCTGCCCTAGCCTTTTGCGTTGTAGTTACCCATCAAACTAAAGAGTCCGAACCAACGGGGACCAAGATTGGCCAAGTCGACACTCTCGTCGACTTTGATGCCCTGGTGCTCCAACCATGCATGATAGTCGGGCTTGAGGACGTGGACCCCGAGCGTCTTGGAAAGCGTCGAGGCAATCCAGCCGAGGTTATCAGGCGCAAGGCCCAAGAAAATATTGCCGATGGTCTGGCCGGTCTGCACCTCATAAAAGCCGGTCGATGCCTGCAATTCTTTGAGTAGCTTCTTAAGAAGCGTCGGTCCCATTTCAGCAAAATCGAAGGTGCTGGAGCCAAACAGCTTTTGGGCAGATTCTTCGTCCTTGAGACCCAGCTCCTTCTGCACAATCGGATACATGCTGCGCAGGCCGTAAGGGACCGGACGGGCGACATCGAGGGACTTCCCATTACAGACGAGCACGAGGGCCTCGTCGTAACTCATCTCTAAAATGAGCGTGGGCGATTTTTCACCCTTCATCGCCTGGTAATCGAGCACCGCCCCTACAGTGGACATCGTGCCCATCTCCACACGCTGCGGGAAAATGCCGTAATTGATCAGACGCTGCTGCTCATTCGTGAATGCCGCTTTCGGCGCTCCACAAAATACGAGTTCCTTGCCCGGAGAACGCTCGGTTCCGAATTCGGCCCCACCATTAGCGTTAAGCACCGACACCGCGTAAGATCCGACGTCGATTTTAAATTGGTTTTTCAGGAACTCCGGCAGGTATGCCGGGTCTTTAGTTTTAGCAGGATTATCCAACGTCGCCCGGCGAACCACACGGGTGGGCGGGTAAACGCTGCAATTCGCATATGCATACTGTATCTTGGGATTACCAACGAGCGAAAGGATCGTCGAGCGAACGCTCTCTTCACCATCGGCGAGGGGGATTTCCTCGATACCTTCAATGACGATCGGCGCTTCCAAGCTCGATACACGAGCCACCAACAGAGAATACTCAGATAATTCAACGAAAAGAGCCTTGGAGGTCGATTTGGACATCGTCAATTACCTCCTTGGGGGTTGCCCCGGACCGTGAACCGGGCGTCCTGATTTTCCGTTTTGGCGGTGTAATTACTACAGCACATAATAGCAAGCTAGCGAGAAAATGTCGTAGCCTGCCCCCCCTCTTTAAACAAGGAAAAAAGCCGTCGGAACGGGTTTTTGTCTCGATATACGAAGGGTTTACACTTGTTTCACTAACTGGTGATCTCACCCCTATTCGGCTAGATTCACCCCGGTTTTCGTTCATAAACACAAAACTAGTGGTAACCAACCCACACTCTCAAATGGGCTACTCACCCCAAAACAAGAAAAGCCGACGGAGTAATCCCGTCGGCTGCCTATCAAAGCATGACCGCGCGTCGCGGCCCCGGTAAAACTACCAGGTACGCTTCTTGTGACGATTCGCGTGGGAGCGCTTACGGCGCTTGTGCTTGTTCATCTTCAGACGACGCTTCTTTTTCAGATTGCCCATACAGATTGGTAAAAGTGTGCTCTTGGCTGGTAAAGTGGAATGTGGAAAAAAATTCTAGATTGCATTTGAGCCCTACCTTGTAAAGCCCAAAAGCGATATTTTTCCGCAGTTATCAGATTTGTTCAAATGCATCCCAAGCCTGGGCCAACTCAACCGTCGGTTTTGCAATGACTGGCGGCAGGCCAATTTCCGGTGTCACGGGACTAATTTCAGCCAAATGAATCATCGGCGCGGTCGCAATCGTCCGGGCACCCGAAGCCCCCTTCCGGCCAAAATCCGCCCAGGTCAACGTTGCATGCTCCCCGTAGAGCGATTCCCCAGGCAAGGCCAAGCCGACCTCCATCGCGTGCACGCGAATCTGGTGCAGGCGTGGAAGCAAGGTCTCAGCGCGCCAAAGATCCAACTCACCCAACTGCCCGACCCGCGTAAAGGTGGTGGTGCACTTCTTGCCCGTTTTGTGCGACACAAGCATACGATCTTCGCGCCGATGCCGCGCCAGGGGCAAATCACACTCCAGAATACCGGGCAGATTCGCATCCGCGCGGGCCACCAGATCGTAGCGGAACCGCAGTTGACGCGATCCCAGCGCATTGCGCCAGCGCTCGACCCCGGGACGCGTCACGCCGACCAGCAGCACGCCGCTCATCTCAGGTTCGATAAAATTGATCCCCAGGGCAATTTCCAGACCAAGCCGCTCCAACTCCGGCTTACTCGCCCGCAACTGCGCCTGAATCGCCGCAATCACCGGTGGTTGTCCCGCATAAAACGGATGCGCCTCCGACAATAGCCCACCAGGCAATCCAAGCGCCAACAGCCCGTCAGCCACCGGCGCAACCGGCAAGCGCAAAGGCACGTCGCCCAGCAGCGGCGGCGGAAAACCAATCCGCTCCGGCGTTGAATCATCCAGATTAATCGAAAGTGCGTCGCTCATTACAGTGGTTTTTCAGCCAACAAAAAACTCCCACCGCAGAGCAATGGGAGTCCGGGAAAAACGTTCGCCGGTCAGTTACTTCGCACCCGCGAAGAGAAACTTCGAGATGGAAGACTTGTGGCGGTTGGCAACGTTTTGGTGGATGATGTTGCGCTTGGCTGCCTTATCGAGAGCCGAGGCATACTCCGTAGCCGCCTTCTTGGCTTCGTCCGAGGCTTCCGTAAACCCGCGTACCTTCTTGGCGAGGGTGCGCAGACGGCTGCGAACGGCGCGATTGCGCTCCGTGCGAACGATGGTTTGGCGGATGTACTTTTGGGCTTGTTTGGTGTTAGCCATGAATCAGAAAGGTATTGCGATTAAGAAAAGCAGCTGAAAACAGCGCCTTGGACGGGTCTTGTCAACCCATAAATTGGAGGTTTTCGGGAGGAATAAGCCGGATTTTGTTCACAACGGCCGAAACCGCCGTGCGCTCTCATTCATCTGCGGACCGAAATCCGCCCCGCCGAAGCGAAATGCGACTTACCCGGAGCCTTAACGAGCGGGCCGCCCGGCCCCCTACATAGTCTTGCATCGGAATGGGCTTGCCGTGCCGCCTTGGTTACCCTCGGCGCGGTGGGCTCTTACCCCACCTTTTCACCCTTACCTCCCGAAAGAGGCGGTTCATTTTCTGTGGCGCTATCCGTCAAACGGCGCTTAAACGCCGCCTGCCCCCGCTTTCACGGGGAATCCTGCCCTGCGATGTCCGGACTTTCCTCAACTGTCTCAAAGAACGGCTGCGAGAGCCTACCTCCCGAAAACCAATCAATCACCCTCGGGCATTTTTCGCAAAAACTCAATTCCTAAACGCATGCCGGGCGAACGCGATGTCGATTTTCTCTCACAAAGGCACGAAGAATTCGCACCGGACAATTTATTCTTAAAATAATCTGCCGCACGCAGCCCACACAAAGCGCATCACACACCTTGCGCCTTCGTGCCTTTGCGAGAGGCTTCCCCCTACGCCACGTCGCGATTCGCAAAACGTGAGCCCAGGCCGGCATTGGGCGCGAGGGCCGGGACATGGAAGCCCCAACGCTTACGTAGGTCAAAAACCACGTCGCCCATCCAGAAATGAGTCCGACGCTTCGCCGTGCTGGAAAAAATTTGCTCCAACTGCGGTAACAGGTAATCGTCGCGGAAATACTTCGTCGGCTCGTTGTCGGGAAAAAATGGCTCGCGGTAATAGGCAGCTTGCAAGTCCGGGTCACGCTGGACCTCTAAAATATACTCAACCGCCTCGGCGTCCGAATTGAAGTCGGTGATATTGATGAAGCTCGCGGGATTAAAGTCGTCGGCGACATCCGGGTTACCCCAGTAAATCGGGATACAGCGTGCGGCCATCGCCTGATATAGCTTCTCCGTGGTGTAGCCCGGCATCGCGTAGTTTTCCAGGGCCAGGCAAAAGCGCGAACCCCGGATGAACGCATGCTTGTCCGCCACCGGCCCACCGACGTTG
>JBNNDZ010000290.1:0-7124 GCA_050285865.1 Puniceicoccales bacterium | reverse complement strand
TTGCGGGTGACCATTGTCGCCCCAATGCGTCATGATAAGACCCGTTGCTTTGTGACGTAGCGCATGCCGCGCAGCCGAACGGACGTTCTCCAGCATGTTGCGTAGTCGCCCAGTGAAACTGTTCCAGCTCGAATCGCCGGGAGCCACGTAGAAAGGGCGGTCAAGCCCGCCAATGACGTCGCACTGGCGGTCAAAGGGGTGGTTGGCCTCGTAGCCCCAGATGATCGGGGTTACGTTTTCCGGTAGCTCGCTGATGCGGTCCGGCTCCTCCAAGAGGATATCCGCCCAGCACATCGGCTCACAGCCATGCTGGTTAGCGAGTTCGCAAACGCGGCTCAGAAAGCGCGCATAGACGGTCATTTTGCCTTCGGCCTCGACGAGTGGGGCGCTCCAGCCTTGGCCAAGTTCCCATGGTTCGTCACCGCCAACGTTGAATTTCTTGCTCGAAAAGTGTGGGAGGAGTTCTGCGTAAAGTTCGCTGACGAATTGCAGGCTTTCCTCGTTGGGCTTGAGCACGCTGCCGAACTCACGACGCCCGCCCAGGGGATGATCAAAGCCGTCCGGGCATTCGGCGAGGTAATGATACTCCGCATGCTTCAACCAGCGCTCCATGTGACCAAATGAATTTTGGTTGGGCACGAGTTCGATGAAGCGATCGCGGCAGTAGACGTCGAGGGCTTCGATTTCCTCGGCCTTCATCGGCGAAGCGGTGCCCCATACGGTTTCGTGGCCGGCATAGGCAAAGGTGTGCTCTGTATAGAGCTGAAGTTGATTATACCGTAGCGCGGAAAGCGTATCGACGAGCCGGTGCAGGTGGTCTGTGGTGGGGACCTTGTCGCGGGAAATATCCAGCATGTATCCACGAATGGAGAAGTCTGGCCAGTCCTCGATCCGGACGCAGTCCATACCCGGATCTTCGCTCTGGTCGGCGATCTGGCGCAACGTTTGCCGCGCGTAGTATTCGCCTGCGGAGTCGTACGCTTCGATACGGATGCGGCTTGGTTCGATCGTTAAGCGGTAGCCCTGTGGTGGCAGGTCTTTGGAATTTAGTTCGACAACCGGCTCTATGCGGAAGGGGCAAATGCCTTCCAGTTTCTTGATTTTTCGCGGTTCAGGAATAAGCAGCATGGCCCATCCGTGATGCCTTTACTGTGGCCTGTCGTCAACCGGGATTTTCGTGACAAGCGCGCCAATAACAACCGTTGCAGTCACACCGATGAGCATGGGCCATTGCCAGGCTATGTGGATAATGTCCAGTTTCAGCAGTGCAAGAAGGCCCGCGGTGGTCAAACTGCCTGAAAACATTGCGACGAGGTTCCAGCCGTCGCGACCGCGTTTGGTTAGCATTCCCAAGAGGAACACGCCAAGGAGTCCGCTATAGGTAACGGTAGATACCTGAAAGGCCAGCCAGAGAAATTGTCCACCGCTGGCTTGTTGCAGGCGTTCGAGCTGCCAGGCGATTAACCCGAGGACAATGGCCACGGCGACCATCATGGCGCGCGAAAGCCACACCATGCCACGCTCGCTTAGACGACCTTTTACCAGCGGCTTATAGAGATCGACCACAACCGATGAGCTTAGCGCCGCCATCGCACTGTCCAGGCTGCTCATTGCTGCGGCGAGCACGCCGCACAGCAGTAGGCCACGTAGACCGTCGGGTAGTACGGTAACTATGAAATGCGGGAATACTTTGTCCGGCATGACTTTCGTTACACCGTCGATGGTTTGAGTGGGCAAGGTGGGGTCCGGTGAAACTTGGTAATAGGCGTACAGCCCAACGCCAATGAGTAGAAAAATTGCCGCGACGGGTATTGCCGCCACGCCGCTGAGGATTACGCTACGTTGGGCCTGTTTTACGTCGCGACAGGTCAGCATGCGTTGGGTGAAATCGTGGTCTGTGCCCTGCATGGCGACGGTATTTACGAAGCCGAAGACCACGGCCAATATGAGCACATTGGAGTCGAGAAACCAACCGGTCGCAGCATTGCCCTGGTCCGGCCAGAAGTTAAATACGTCGAGTCGCCCCGCAGCATTGCCGAGGTGAATGATCTCTCCCCAGCCCACAAGGTGGTGCAGGACGAAGAACATGGAGAGCCCAGCGCCAATGAACACGACGGCCTGCACGCAGTCTGTTGCGATGACCGCCTTGATTCCGCCCAGGCCGGTATAGGCGAGGCAAAGCACCGTAAAGAGGATCATCGCCAGACCGAAGGGCACACCAAGAATTACGTGCAGACCCGCCGAAGCGATCATCAGTCGCACGCCGGACGCCGTTAACCGGGACAGCAGAAAAAATACTGCCGCCGTCCGGTGACTGGTTCCACCGAACCTATGGGCGAGGTATTCGTAGATGGATACACAGCGCAGATCGTAGAAAATCTTCAGGAAAACCAATGCGATGAACACGCGCCCCAACAGCGAGCCGATGCCAAATTGCAAGTAGCGCAGATCACTTGCAAAGCCGACGCCCGGCGTGGCGAGAAAGGTCGCTGCGCTGATTTCGGTGGCAATTAACGATCCGAGAACGGCAAGCCAGGGGGTCCGCCGTCCACCCAGCATGAAGTCTTCGGTCGTCTCTTCCTGACGTCCGAACCATAGGCCCACGCCGAGTACCGCCGCAAAGTAGGCGAAAACGACGACGATGTCATGTATGCTAAGGCTTTCTAACACAGTAGTTTATCTTTGTGCTAATAGTGACTAATTTGTTTTTCTGTATCACTACTTTCAGTTTTCAATGAGATAAGCTTTGGTTATTTAACCGGCTTTATTCGGATTTGCCTTTATGTATCATACAAAAATTCATATATTCAGTGTGTCACTACTGCTTGTTTATCCTAACTCCAAAACAAATACTACATGCATAAATACTCCCCCGTAATAGCATTCAGTCTGCTGACCTCAACAGCATTCGCGATCACCAACGTTACTGTGCCCGATGGTGATTTTTCTACTGAGACTGGCACTGTGGCATTAAACGGCGCTGTCTCTTCTGTTTCTGGTTCGATTGGACCTTGGCAAGCTGACATTCAAGGTGTTGTTGGGTTGATTAGTTCAATAGCTGTTGGTCCCGACGCTACTTATTCTCCCGATACAGGAAATTTTGCTAAATTTTCCTTGGGAATTAATGCACTTTCATCGGCAACAATGACCAATACATTTACTGAGCCCCTTGAGCCCGGGGTTCGTTACACTATGACATTTGATTTCGCTTCATCTGAAATTGCGAATGTGATTGATGGCGTGTCTGTGAATATCTCGCATACTGGAGATGGTGCGGCTAGTGCAACAATCGGAAGGGCCACTCTGATTGGATTGCTTAATTCTGATAAAACATTTGCAGAGGCGTCGATTGCCTTTGATTCACCCGTTGTCGCGACTACTCCAGGAGATTTCGTCATCACTATTCAAACGGCTAACACGGCAGCTGTTGGCAGTGTTGTTGCGTTTGATAACTTTGCGTTAAGCTACGCCGCGGTGCCCGAATCGTCACATTATGCGCTCCTCTTTGGTGCGCTGACGGTCGGCATCGTTTATCGCCGCACTCGTAGAAAGTCCTGAACTAAGCTATCGCCGAAAGTGTTTTCAGCACGATCGGCTCGTCGGCACGTAAGGTTTCGCGCTGGCGAAACAGCTCGCGGCATACCAATGCATAGTCGGGCGTTTCGCCAGCAGCCTTGCAGTGCAATGTTTGCACGTAGCGTATCGCGCGGTCGATGAGCTTGTTATTGCTGGGTTTGACGTAGGTCATCACGTTGCCTGCGTAGCGTCCCAGACAGCCCATTACCAAGGTCGAATGGGTGTTGAGCAGCATTTTGAGCAGAATCTGCTTCTCAAGGAAAGGCAGTCCCTTGGCGATCGCTTCGGCGGCAAGGCGATCCAGTGACCAGACTACCGCGCCATCGACCTCGTCGATGCTGAAACAGTGGTGCCGGGCATCACCGCAGGCATGGGCTCGGTTGTTCGCGGCGTGGGCGCTGATGTCGTAACCGAGTAATGTTTGGAGGCGCGTAAATGGCAATTCCGGTGGCCAACTCAGACAACGTGGTTCGCGACGCAAAAGTCGACGCCAGGCCATATCGGAACGGGTTGCTTCCGGTAAACTCAGGTAGCACAGGCTCAGTGGTGAATTCGGCTGACCGTTGGCGTAGTTTTCAAAAACAGGCAGGGAAAACGTTGGGGAACGCTCAGTGGTATCGGTCAACACGGTGACGCCAAACTCCTCCGTGATGTAAAGCACGCGGTCGCGGTTTTGATAAATCTCCGTTTCGCGTTGGATGAACGGCGCGAGGAAATCCCAGGAATGCGCATCAATCCAATTTCGGAAGTGACTCAGGCGATCAGAGAATTGTTGGGTATCATTGCTCTCACTGGCGGCGAATTCCAAGGCCAGCCCGATTGCGTATTGTAGTACCGTGCTGGCCTGCATACGTGTGCTGCCAGCAATCGCCATGGGGCCAACCGCTAGGTTCCATTTCTCGATGGAGGGATTATCCAGAACGCGGCGCGAACGCTCCACTTTGGCCCGAAGAAGATCATCGGGGTTGCAATAGCAGAACCACGGTGTGTGACGTGAAGCTTCCGCCGCGCGTTCTGTTGCCCCAATAACCCAGGGCGTTTCACCGCCTTCGGTCGAGGCGATCAGCAAATCTTTCTCACCAAAGCCGAGTTCGTCCAGTTGCCGTGCGCCGTAGCTGGGGAAGTCCTCAAAGCCTTCGATGGAGCGAATGAGAGCGGCGTCACCACCCGCCATGAAGGCGGCGACTTTATTTCGTAAACTTTCGGCGACCAAGCCTTCGCGGCAGAAGGTTTCCAATGCCAGTGACAACCGCCCGGTGGCGCCGCAACCAGCGAGAAACACACGCCCACCATTTGCCCAGGTTTGGCGAATTGCGCCAGTAAGGCGCTCACCCGGCATCAACTTATCCGCGAGGATGCCTAATGCTTTCTCATCGACTAACTTCAAGGCCGCGATGGCTCGGGGAAGATCTGACTCACACCAATCGGATAAATCTAGCGTGTCAGGATGCGATTGCTCCGTTTCCAGTTCACCCAGGCAAAAGTCATCGGCGCAGTCCAGGAATTCGTCGGCATTATCAGCGGTTTTCACGGGCGGAATGTTGAGCACACTTTACGCTGCAGGGCGAAGTAAAATCGCGATGACAGTTGCGTTGGAGTTAGTGCATGCTATTAGCTAGGCATGATGTGTGTGATCCGATTGCTAATGATTGCCGTTGGGCTGATGGGTGCGGCGCAGGCGGCGAAAGTCGATGAAATCTACCGGCAATACTGCGCGAGCTGCCATGGTGAGGACCTGCGTGGCGGGCAGGGCAAGTCCCTCGTCGACGGGTTGTGGCGGGGCGATGGCTCGAGCGATAACATTGCGGAAATCATACGCGATGGCCAGTTGGAGCTTGGGATGCCGCCGTTTGGAGCGGTCCTCAGCGAGGACGATATCCGCGCGCTCGTCATTTACATTCGCGAAAAGGAAAAGGCTGCACTCGCCGCACCCAAGCCAGAGCCGGACGCCGTTACAGGTGCATTCGATGTTGCCGGTGAGCGTTTTCGCATCGAGGAAGTGGCCGAGGGTTTCGAGATTCCGTGGTCAGTGGATTTCTTGCCTGAGGGTCGCTATTTGGTCACGGAGCGCCCAGGCGGTTTGCGCGTTGTCGAGGCGGATGGGACTGTGCACCCCCGCGTGAAAGGCACGCCCGAAGTGTTAGCCAAAGGGCAGGGGGGAATGCTCGATGTTGCGTTGCACCCAGACTACGCCAACACTGGTTGGATTTATCTTTCTTACAGCGAACCGGCACAAACAGACTCCGATATAGGACTTACGAAAATCGTGCGTGGACGCCTTGAAGGTAATCGTTGGGTCGACGAGGAAACGATCTTCGAAGCCCCGCAGGAGTTTTATTCCGGCGCAGGCGTGCACTTCGGAACGCGTATCGTTTTCGACAGCGATGGGCATCTGTTTTTTGCCATCGGCGATCGGGGGCGACAAGAACAGGCACAAGACACCACACGCCCTAACGGCAAAGTTCACCGCATCAATCTCGACGGTTCAATTCCCACGGACAACCCATTTGCCAAGGATGGTTTTCCGACCATCTGGAGCTACGGAAACCGCAACCCGCAAGGTCTCGCCATTCATCCGGAAACCGGTGCGCTCTGGGAGACCGAACACGGCCCTCGCGGCGGCGATGAGGTCAACGTGATTGAAGGCGGTAAAAACTATGGCTGGCCTGTCATTACTTACGGAATGAACTATAATGGCACCCCGATTACCGGCAAAACGCACGCCCCCGGTATGGAGCAGCCCAAACACTACTGGACGCCGTCCATTGCTGTTTGCGGACTGGATTTTTATCGCGGGGACAAATTTCCCACGTGGAAAAATCGATTGCTGGTCGGATCGCTACGCGCGCAGGAATTGCATTTGCTCACGCTAGATGGGGACGAGGTTGTCGCCGATGAAGTCATTCTGGACGACCATGGGCGCGTCCGTGATGTTGCCAGCGGACCTGATGGCGCGATTTACGTTTTACTGAATGGCCCGGATAAGCTTGTCCGGCTTGTCTCGGAAAACTAGACACGGGCGCATGTTGCTCCGAATCATTTTCTCAGCGACTACGTTGTGCGTGGCGATTGCCCTCAACGCTGAAACTTCTAACGCAAGCCGACCCAATGTCGTGCTTATCTTTACCGATGATCAAGGCTACGGCGACCTAGGGTGCTATGGCCACGACACGATTCAGACGCCGAATATCGACCGTTTGGCGCAAGAGGGGTTGCGCCTGACTGACTTCTACGCAGGGCAAAATGTCTGCACTCCCTCACGGGCCGCCTTGATGACTGGTAGCTACCCCCGCCGTGTCGGCATGCACCAGGGGGTGGTGTTTCCTTACCACCGCTACGGCCTCAATCCGGAAGAAACTACCATTGCCGACACCTTGAAATCCGTGGGTTACGCGACAGCAATATTCGGGAAATGGCACCTCGGCAGTCAGCCCGGACTTTACCCGACGGACAACGGCTTCGACGAGTGGCTCGGTCCGCCTTATTCCAATGACATGGACCGGGCAGAGGACGTTGACTACACCTCGCCGAAATTTCTCGACCGTATC
>JBNNDZ010000289.1:0-2774 GCA_050285865.1 Puniceicoccales bacterium | reverse complement strand
GGTCGCTGTCACTATGGGCGGTCTGCTGGCGCTCGCTCCGCTGGTCTTAATTGCCGGGCTCGTTGTCTGGCTCATTACGTTCTACACCTCGCGCTACGTCTCGCTGGCCTCGATATTGTTCGGCGTCAGTCTCCCACTATTCGCGCTCGCCTTTGAATCACCCAATTTACTGATCGCATTCCTTGCTTTGCTGGCCGGGCTCATCGTTGTTCGGCATAAAAGCAATATCCAGCGCCTGCTCGCCGGAACAGAGAACAAATTCTCGAAGAAGAAATAGCGGCAGAAACGCCCGCTGTTCGACTCCCGCATAAACCCAAGGCTCACCGCCAAACTTTAGACTGGCGTCATGCCCAATTTCATATATGCAATCAATTCCATATATGAAAACAACTACCCCACACGATCTCTGCGATACCGAGAGTCCGGCTCCGGCGTTGAATCGAGGACTGGCCCTGTTGGTCGCATTGGGGAATGAATCACCACGCTCATTAGACAGCCTGTGCAATGAGCTAAATCTGCCCAAAGCGTCTGTCTTTCGCCTTTTGGACACGCTTGTTTTGGTCGGCATGGTCCGCAAAATGCCCGACAAGCGATACCAGCCACTTTGGCGACTTCAACCCGTCGGCGATCCACGAGAACTGTTTCGCGAATCCATGCGTGCGAAAATGGCGACACTTTGCGAGTCCACCGGCTGCACCATTGAGTGGTATGAAACCGCTCCCGAGGGCATGCTGTTGACCCTTCAGGCAAATCCCAATAGCGAGCTCTGCGTCAAGGCTCAGCCTGGCTACTTGCGGGACTGGTCGACCGAATTCGAGGCAGTCGCCCGACTGGGAGCCGCCTTTGCATCGGAGGCACCTGAAGTCACGGCAACACGCGCCTATAAACGAAATGGCGAGATCGAAGCCCTCAGCATAGCCGACATTGAGCAACTGCTAACCGATGCCCGGAACACGCAATCGGCCGTCGATACCGCATACAATATCAACGGCGTGCGACGCATCGCGTGCGTCGCCCTCGATGAAAATGGTGCCCTTGTTGGCGTCCTCGCATTAGCCGAGGCTTACCATTTCAACCAACGCGACTTAAGTAGCGACTACCTTAAACAACTGAAATCTGTCCTCAACTAATTGTCCCATGAGAATCCTCTACATCGACATCGACAGCCTGCGCCCGGATCACCTCGGCTGCTACGGCTACCACCGCAACACCAGTCCGGCGATTGATGCCATTGCCAGGGAAGCGGTCACTTTTGACCAATGTTACACGCCCGATGCTCCCTGCCTGCCTTCGCGCACGGCGTTCTACTCTGGCCGCTTCGGTATCCAAACCGGAGTTGTCGGGCATGGCGGCACGGCGGCCCAGCCCAAAGTCGAAGGTCCGACCCGCGGTTTCCGCGACCATTTTGACTGGCAGGGATTGGCTGGCCAGTTACAAGGAAACGGCTACCACACCGCGATGATCAGTCCCTTCGGGCAGCGCCATGCGGCTTGGCATTTCTACGCGGGTTTCAACGAAATCCACAACACTGGCGAAGGCGGCATGGAGTCTGCCGAAGTCGTCCAACCCGTCGTCGACAAGTGGATGGCTGACAACGCCAGCAAGGATAATTGGTATCTCCACATCAACTATTGGGACCCGCACACCCCTTACCGCACACCAGGCGATTACGAAAACCCATTTGCCGATGACCCACTGCCCGCCTGGCTGGACAGCGACGAAGTTATTGCGCGGCACAACAAAATGGTCGGACCGCACAGCTCCCTCGAAATCGGGATGTATAATGACCACGTAAGCCCGCAATACCCGAAGCATCCGGGCAAAATCACCGATCGCGATTCCATGCGACGAGTGATCGACGGCTATGACATGGGCGTTCGCTATGCCGACGATCAGGTCGCCAAGGTCGTGGCCGATCTAAAAGCCGCCGGCGTCTACGACGACACGATGATTATCATTTCTGCTGACCACGGCGAAAATCTGGGCGAGCTGGGCATCTACGCCGAGCATGGCACGGCGGACAACATCACCTGCCGCGTGCCGCTCATCATCAAGTATCCCGGCGGAGCCCGGGGTGTTCGCAACTCAAAGTTCCACTACAATCTCGATTTTGCGCCTACGCTGATGGACTTGATTGGCGGCGAAAAGAAGGAAATCTGGGACGGTGAATCCTACGCCGAAGCCATCACCGAGGGTAAAGACATTGGCCGGGACGAAGTCACGATCAGTCAATGTTGTCATGTGTGTCAGCGTTCCGTGCGTTGGGAGAACTGGCTCTACATGCGCACGTATTTCGATGGCTTCCACCTTTTCCCTCAGGAGATGCTTTACGACCTCGAGGCCGATCCGCACGAGCAGAATAACATCGCCGAAGCGCATCCAGAACTCTGCCGCGCAGGCCAATGGCGTCTTTCGCGGTGGCATGACGCGCAGATGCAAAAGATGGCGCTAACAAGTAACGACGTCGTTGATCCGCTCTGGACTGTGGTCCGCGAAGGCGGCCCGCTGCATGCCTCGTTCACCCACGGACAACCGGGCATCGAGGGCTTCGAACACTACATGGAGCACTTGGAAAACACCGGCCGTAAGGAAGGTGCCGACGCGCTTCGCAAGAAGCACGCGGCATCATTGGAGCACTTTACGAAGCACCCGATGTGAGCGCCTCAACACTCCAACGCGATTTCCTTCGCAAAGTAAGTTAAGATCATGTCGGCACCCGCGCGTTTGATTGCCAACAGGCTTTCATTGCGGGTGCGGACATGGTCCAGCCAACC
>JBNNDZ010000288.1:0-4195 GCA_050285865.1 Puniceicoccales bacterium | reverse complement strand
TGCATCACCGGTTTTCAGGTCCAACACCACGAGGGCACCCGCGCCCGAATCCGAAATGTAGGCAAAGCCGTGCCGGTTATCGATACGCACGTCGTTGAGGTAGCTCGTGGGCGTGGCTACATCGGGAGAGAAAAAATAGGTCCGCTCAATCACGTTGTTTGCAAGGTCGACCTTGACGAGCTTGGCTCCGCCCGGGACAACTCCCTGAAATTTCGGGCTGGCCGGATCGAGAATCCAGAGCGTGTTCGCGTCATCGGCGTAAACCGCCTGCACGCAGACAAAGTGTGTGGCCGGGTCCTTACCCGGTGCCCAGTCATTCATCGCCGCATCGGGGAAAGCAACCGGTTTACCGTTTTTCAACTCCGCCACAGAGACCGGGACCTCGTCTGACCAGCGTGGGTAATTCACGAAAATACGCTCATTGCCTGACACCGCTACACCGGTCCATTGCTTATCCGAGAAGGCCACCGGCACAAGCGTGAGCGAATCGCCGCACAGTCCTTGCTGACACTGGCAACCCGTCAGCCAAACCAACCCCGTGATCGCGAGGACGGAGATAATATTTTGTTTTTGCAGCAGCTTGAATTGGTGCATTTTCATTAATCTAAACGAAGTTATGCCTCTACCGGAAAAGGCAAACCCCAAGCGCCGATTTCCTGGGATGGCATTGTAACGGTGATTGTCAGGAAACGAAACTTTGCACGACTACGGTTGCATAATCATCGCCCATGCATCCTGTTAACACCATGAACCACTACAATTATCAGCAAAAGCTCGAGGAACTTTGGAAGAAAGCGGTGCAGCAATACCGCAACGGCCAGCGCGGCTCGGACACCTATTTCACGCCCGAAGAAACCCAATGGCTTCGCGACAACGGCGTCACCGTGCAGGAAATCTATGACTTCGCCGAGGACTTCAACAACTACGGCGATCCGGACCTCCTGACCTTCGCCCTCGTAACCGATGTACGCCGGAGTTATTTCCTCAACGAAATGCAGGGCCAATACACCGGCAAGACGATCGACCCGTCTCAGTATCCTGCCAAGACAGAAGCGGTGGACGGCATTGTCTGGCTCCCACGCCTGATTGAAAAAGCCAAAGCCAAGCTTCGTGGCGAACTCGATCTCGACACCATGTATGGCTGTGGCGGTGACCGGAAATTCTTCAAAACGCACGACCTCGTTCCGTCAGAATTCCTGCGTCAGGTCGCAGACCATATCGACAACGACCGCGCTGTGATCGAGTGGGTCAAGGAACGCTCCCCCGAATACAAAGCGGCCTGTGTCGCGAAGTAACGCCTTTACCGGAAGTTCACTCTCTGAAAGATCATTGAAGCCAAGCAGCAACCAATATCTCCATGAGCCACTATCATTACCACGAACGCCTCAAAGCCTTGTGGCAGAAATCGGTCGATAAATATCAATCCGGCCAACGCGGTTCCGACACCTACTTTAATGACGAGGAAACCCGGTGGCTCGCCGACAACGGGCTGACGCCGCAAGAGATCTACGACTTTGCCGAAGATTTTGTTGATGGGGGTGAGCCGGACTACATCACCTTTGCAATGATTACCGATGTGCGCCGTGGTTATTTCCTCAACCAAATGAAAGGGCAGCGCACTGGCCAGACGATCGACCCCGCCACCTACCCGGCGAAGGACTCTGAAGCGGACGGCATTCGCTGGCTGCCGCGTATCATTGGCAAGGCCCGCGCCAAGCTCCGCGGCGAACTCGACCCCGACACCATGTACAGCTGCGGTGGCGACCGGAAATTCCTTAAGGAAAACGATATCCACCCCGCCCAGTTCCTCCGCGTGGTCGCTCAGCATTTCGACAACGATCAGGCCATTATCGGGTGGGTGAAAAAGCACATCGGCAAGTAGAGGCGATCGATTCAACACGTTGTGGGTTTCCGATGAAGACATCGGCTGCGCAGGAGCACTGGCATGCCCGTTTTCTGTTTGCGTACGCGGGGAATAAATTGCTAAGTCAGGCCCCAAACCCAATATATGCGCAGTCTGATCCTTTCCCTCCTCGCCTACCTGTTCCTCGCCGGATCGCTTACCGCGTTCGAGCCGACCGAAGACGGGCTTTACGCCGTGTTCGACACGAGCATGGGCGAGTTCACGGCCGAGCTTTTCTTTGAAGACACACCCCAGACCGTCGCGAACATCGTGGGATTGGCCGAAGGCTCTCAAAGCTGGACCAATCTGGAAACGGGCAAGATTCAGCATAACGACCCGTTTTACGACGGCATCATTTTCCACCGCGTCATTGCCGATTTCATCATCCAGACCGGCTCCCCGAATCAACAGGGTACCGATGGCCCGGGCTACGATTTCTTCGATGAAATCATCCCCAACAATCCGATCTTCAGCCACGACCGCGCAGGTGTGCTTTCGATGGCCAACAACGGCCAAGGCAACACCAATGGCTCGCAGTTCTTCGTCACGCTCGACCCCACTCCGCACCTCGACGGAAAGCATACCGTATTCGGTCAGGTGATTGATGGCATGGACGTCGTCGAAGCCATTGGCAATGTCCCCACCGATGGCAACGACCGCCCATTGGAAGACGTCGTCATCAACTCATTAACGATTGTCCGCGAAGGCGCAGCCGCAATTGCGTTCAATGCCAATGACCACGGGTTGCCAACGCTAGCCACCCCCAACCCACCTTTGGAAATCACCAACGACGCGGGCGAAATCAATCTCGTCGCAGACTTAAACCGCGACACCTACTATTCTTTTTTCGTCAGCGACGAGTTAGAGTCCTGGATCTATATCGGCCCCATCACC
Source organism: Puniceicoccales bacterium (assembly GCA_050285865.1). GTDB lineage: Bacteria > Verrucomicrobiota > Verrucomicrobiia > Opitutales > Cerasicoccaceae > Cerasicoccus. The sequence continues at coordinate 1,398 of JBNNDZ010000288.1, read as the reverse complement.
CGCCAAGCCACTGACTTCGGCCCTTCGCCCCTATTCAATCCGCCCGTATCCAATCTCGACCCCACAGGCCAACGATTCTGGCAAGGCGTCCAGGCCAGCTATCCGTCATTGCCTGACATGACCGGCTACTCGATTGACGTAACGCCCACCGAGCCCAATACCGCATCGTTCGATATCCTGCTTACAGCGAACTACAGCGGCACGATCGATATCGATGACAGCGGATCGCCCAATACAATTCTCAACTATCAGTGGTATCAATACGGCGATTACATTAATCTAACCATTTTCGCCCAAGGCTTGGTCAAGCTCCAATTCTACTTCCCGGTTGATGGCGGCGAAGGCCTCCTATGGATTGGGCCAAGCCAGACTAGTAGCTCACGTATCCAGACCGGATTGCAATTCACGATCACACCGCCAGCTCCGTAAGGAATTACCGTTCCACTACTTGATCGTTCCCTACACCTTCCCCTCTTTACGCCAACGGTAAAGGGTCGTCGGGTGAATGCCTAATTGCGCCGCCGTCCAGCTGAGATCGCCGTCGCTTTCTTCGAGCAATTGACGGGCATACTCAAATCTCTGACGCTTGTTGAGCGCCCTCCCCGGACTTGGCGAAACATGGGCCACCTCCGGGAAAGGTTCACGCGAGCTCGACTTGGGTTGCCCCCCTTCAGGAAATGGCGATGCCGAACGTGACTCCGCCTCCGGTGGCTCCGGCTCCACCCACCAAGTGCCACGCATGACCGGACCATCGTAATAAATCGCCAGACGTTCAATGGCTTGCCGCAACTCACGGACATTTCCCGGCCATTTGTATTCCTGTAGACGAAAAATAAGATCGGGCTCCAGCGATTCAAAATTCTTCCCCAAGCGCACGGCGGCACCCTCCAGAAACAGCCGTGACAAATCCGGGATATCTTCCGGGCGATGCCGCAGCGGTGGCGTATTCAGAATCACCTCGCTAATCCGGTAAAACAAATCCAGCCGGAATGTGCCCCTTTGGGACTCTGCGCGCAGGTCGCGGTTCGTTGCCGAAACCACGCGAACCTCCGACTCATACTCCTTCGTACTCCCAACGCGGCGGGCGCGACGCGTTTCCAAAAAACGCAGTAGCTTCGGCTGAAGTGAAATCGGTAGTTCGCCAATTTCATCGAGGAACAACGTGCCGCCGGCCGCTTCTTCAACCAGACCTGGCTTGTTCCGCGTTGCACCGGTAAAAGCCCCCTTCTCCGCTCCAAAAAGCTCGCTCTCCATCAACTCGGAAGGAATTGCCGCACAGTTAACCGTCACGAACGGATCACGGCCGGACGTCTCATGGATGGACTCGGCGACCAGTTCCTTGCCCGTCCCGGACTCGCCCATAATCAGCACCGTGGCGTCCGTAGGGCCAATACGTTG
>JBNNDZ010000287.1:0-3737 GCA_050285865.1 Puniceicoccales bacterium | reverse complement strand
GGATTATATTCACGCGACGGGTTCGGACTTTGCAGCGCAAAGTATCCTTGTAAAGGCCGGTGCCCGGATGGGCCCTGCGGCAATGGGCGTCGCGGCATCCTGTGGCTACGCGACGGTGGCCGTGAGCCCGCGCCCCCGGATTGCCATTGCGACAACGGGCGACGAATTGGTTCCGGTGCAAGCCACGCCCGAGCCACACCAGATTCGCATGTCTAACGCGGCGACGTTGGAGTCCGCACTCGCGTTGGCGGGTTTCCATGTGGGCGAGATCGCACATTGGCGCGACGAGCCGGAAGTCGGCGCACGTATGCTGGCGGAAGTCCTCGAGCGCATCGATGTGCTCGTGGTCGTTGGGGCGGTGTCCAAGGGCGCGCGCGATTGGTTGCCGACGGCGCTCGACGCCGTGGCGGACAAAGTTTTTCACGGTGTTCGCCAGCGCCCCGGTAAGCCGATGGGTTTCTGGAAAACCAAGGACGACCGTGCAATTTTCGCGCTGCCGGGTAATCCCGTTTCCGCGATGACTGGCCTGCACCGCTATGTCTTGCCGTTCATTCGCCAGCGCGATGGGCAAATGCTGCCGCCGCTTGCGGAAATCGAACTCGCCGCCGACATTTCCTTTGAACCGCCGCTAACCTGGTTTCTGCCCGTAAAACTGAATTCCAACGGCCGCGCCGAGCCATGCCCGGTCAACAACTCCGGCGACTACGCGCGACTAGTTGAAACGGATGGCTTCATCGAGCTGGCGGCGGAGCAAACGTCGTGGATCGCTGGTTTTCGCGCACCCTTTTATCCCTGGTCATCATGAATAATTCACTTACCCACTTGGACGAGTCCGCTCGCCCGCAAATGGTCGATATCGCCGAGAAGGCGATCACAACACGCGAAGCTTTGGCCGAAGCCATTGTCGTTTTCCCGGAAGATGCGTGGACCCACCTGCGCGAAAATGGCTTCACCACGAAGAAGGGCGCGCTGCTCGATGTTGCTCGTGTTGCTGGCACGATGGGCGTCAAACAGACCAGTCAGTGGATTCCTTTTTGTCACCCGCTGCCAATTGACGGCTGCAAATTCTTCATCGAACCCGACGATGATTCCTGCGCGCTTGTGGTGCAATGCCGCGTGAAAACCACCGCGCGCACCGGGGTTGAAATGGAGGCGCTGACCGGGGCTTCCGCCGCAGCCTTGACCATTTACGATATGACGAAGGCACTTGGCCACGGCATCGAGATCACCCGAACCCGCTTGCTCACCAAGACCGGTGGTAAGCAGGATTATCAGGCGCAATCATGAGTACTGCAAACGAAACGGCCCCGCTGATGGGCCTCGTTCTCGCTGGTGGCCAAAGCCGCCGTATGGGGCGTGACAAAGCCACCCTGACTTGGCACGGCGAGCCGCTTTGGCGACGTCAGGCGGAACTCCTGGCCGAGCAGGGAATGCCGGTGGGCATTTCTCTGCGTGCCGAGCAGACTCTGGACATCGGCGGCTTTGCGCCCGTTCATGATGCAATGGACGACGCGGGTCCGCTGGCGGGCTTTCTCAGCGCCTGGGCACAGTTCGCGCAGTCGGCCTTGCTCGTGGTCGCGTGTGACCTGCCGCTGCTCGACGCCGCGACCATTCGTTTTTTGATCGAGCAGCGTGATCCAACCAAGCTTGCGACGGCGTATCGCAGTGCGAATGACGGACTGCCCGAGCCACTCTGTGCAATCTGGGAGCCACGTTCGCGCGCCGCATTGGAAGCCAGTGTTGCCGCTGGTAAACGTTGCCCGCGCAAAGTGCTTATTAACGGCGGCGATGACGTGCGTTTGCTCGATTTGCCACACCCGACGGCGTTGGAAAATGCAAATACACCAGAGGAATTTGCCCGCCTGGAAGCACTCATGAAAAAGGAGTCTACGCAATGAAACGTGTCACTGTACTCTATTTCGCGCAACTCAGCGCACAGGCTGGCTGCGCCGAGGAAATCCTGGAAACCGACGCCGAGCAGGTCTCGCAAATCTTTGCTGACCGCACGGCCGCCCACGGATTTTCTCTACCGATTCAACGCGTGCGATTTGCGCGCAACGAAGAATTCTGCCAAGGTGAGGATGAATTTGCCGACGGCGACGTCATTGCCATCATGCCGCCAATGTCGGGAGGCTAGACCATGGATTTTACTCTGACCAGTAACTCGATCGATCCGAACGCGCTGCGTGCGCCGCTTCTCCGCGTGGACGCGGGCGGCTATTGCAGTTTCGAGGGCTGGGTGCGAAATCACCACCTTGGTCGTGACGTGACGCGGCTGGAATATGAGGCTTACGGGGTGCTGGCGGAGCGGCAGGGCCAGCAGGTGCTCGCGGACGCCATCGCGCGCTACGACCTGTTGGGTGCCGCCGCACAGCATCGTATCGGCTCGCTGCTACCGGGTGACATGGCGGTGTGGGTCGGCGTGTGCGCAGTCCATCGCGGCGAGGCATTCGAGGCCTGCCGATTCATCATCGATGAGATCAAGGCCACGGTCCCGGTCTGGAAACACGAGTTTTACACCGATGGCACTGAGGAATGGGTCGACCCGACCGCCTGTCATTGCGATCACCGCCACGCGGATGCGGAGGCCGTTCGCGTGGGATGAATGCTGGGTTGGACAGCGCGGCGACAACGCGGGTAACGTCTGCCGATGCCCGCGGGCGACCCTTGCGTGACTTGCGCTTGTCCGTGATCGATCGGTGCAATCTGCGTTGTCAGTATTGTTTGCCGGCTGAGTTGTTTGGTGAAGATTTCAAGTTCCGTCCTATCAACGAACTGCTCACGTTTGACGAACTGGTTGCGGTCGCGCGGGCCTTTGTTGGGCTGGGCGTGGAGAAGCTTCGGCTGACCGGTGGTGAACCGCTTTTACGGCCCAAATTGCCGGATTTGATTGCCCGGTTGCGGGGGCTTGATCCCATGCTCGACATCGCGCTGACAACAAACGGTGTTCGCTTGGCAGCATTGGCGGGTGGGTTGCGTGAGTCTGGTCTGAACCGAGTAAACGTCAGCCTGGACGCGTTGGATCCCGCCGTTGCCGCCCGCATGGCTGGCCGCAAGCATGACCCGCTTCAGGTCGTGGAAAGTGTCGCTGTTGCGGAGGCTGCCGGGCTCGGAGTGAAACTCAATGCAGTCATCAAGCGCGGCGTGAATGACAGCGAGATTTTGCCATTGGCCAAACTTTGCCGTGAACGTGGTTGGACCCTGCGCTTCATCGAATACATGGATGTCGGGGCAACGAACGGTTGGCGGCGTGAAGACGTCGTTACCGGATCCGAAATCCGCGCTATGCTCGATCCATTGGTACCGCTACCACCGAAGTCGGCCGGCGATGTTGCCCGTGTTTATCGTTATGCAGACGGCTCTGGTGAGGTTGGTTTTATCGAGTCCGTCAGCGCGCCGTTTTGCGGTGGTTGCACCCGGGCTCGCGTGTCGTCAACGGGAGAGCTTTTTACCTGCCTGTTTGCTTCGAAAGGCCAATCGCTCAAACCTTGGTTGGCCACGGGCGAACTCGATGCCCAATTGGCACGGATTTGGTCCCGCCGCGCCGACCGTTACTCGGAAGTTCGTGGTGAATCCCAGCGGGACAAATCCCGCGCCCCCGAAGAAATGTGGCGCCTGGGCGGGTAGGGCACCTTCGTTTGGGCCAGTTCGCATTCAGATCTATCGGCCTGGCGCAGCAAAAAGCCCGCAAGTCGTTGACTTACGGGCTTTTTGAAAATGGTGGCCAGACCGTGAAT
>JBNNDZ010000286.1:0-6455 GCA_050285865.1 Puniceicoccales bacterium | reverse complement strand
GGCTATAGCTTCCCCTATCTTTTTGACGAAACGCAGGAGATTGCCAAGGCCTACCGTGCCGCCTGCACGCCTGATTTCTACGTCTTTGATGCCGACCGTTACCTTTGCTACCGTGGCCAGTTCGATGAATCCCGTCCCGGTAATGGCGTTTCGGTGACGGGTTCAGATGTCCGTGCGGCACTGGATGCCACGCTCGAAAGCGAGCGCATTCTCGACGATGTGCAAAAGCCATCCGTGGGCTGCAATATCAAGTGGAAACCCGGCAATGAGCCGGAGTATTTCGCCAAGGCTTGATTGCGCTGATTGCTTTCCGGTCCTTGGAGCTGGCAAGGCGTAACGCGGGTAAAAAAAAAACCGCCACGGTTTCCCGGGGCGGTTTGAGGTATAAAATAGATTCAGCTTAGATGCTGGGAATAACGAGAACTGCCGCTTGGCCGTCCTTGTCCTTATTCTTTTCTTTTCCCTTATCGCATGCGCATGCGGATGCGACGCTGAAACTGAATGCGGAGATGGCGAGAACTGCGATTAGCTTTTTCATAACAGTTGGCACATTAATATGACTTCCGAGAAAATCAAGTGGGAGGGGCGATTTTTTTTGGAGGTAGGGCAGGATTGGAGTCGTGCTTGGTCATGGCGATGTTGGTCGCGAGGTCATCTCGGACTTGAGCACCCAGGCCTTGCTGCTGGCTGATTTGCCTACGAAGCGTGCGTAAGTTCCTCGTTGGCAGTGCGATGTGGACCACTGGCTCGCCGGGTTTTACGGCTGGAAGCGTGGCAAGGCTGAGCACCACGCCGTCGGCTGGACTCACCAGCGTATACTGTGCCTGCCCCAAAATTGTATAATTCGTTGCCAGTGGTTGACCTTCCTCAACCCAGTCGCCCACTCCGATATGATACCACAGGATTCCGCCCAGCTCGGCTCGTATCCAGATCGTTTTGCGCGAACGCACCTGATAGGGCGGGGGAATGGGGTCACCGGGAATCATATCCAGGTCTTGCAGGACATTGCGGACGCCCCGCAAGCCAAGCTCCAGAATGCCGCGTTCGATCTTCCAGGGCTCTCCGGCTTCAAGAATGATTGTCGGGCAGCCTGCTTTACAGGCTTCGCGGCGAAGGGAGCCCTCGGGGCCTTTGCCATCCACGATCAATGTGCAGCCAAAGGCGAGCGCCAAGCGACGAGCGGCGGAGTTCGAAAGGTCGGCCCGGACGTTCGGGTAGTTGGTCCGTTGAAATGCGGCCGAATGCAGGTCCACGCCGTAGTCACATTGGGAAACGATCTCCCGCATGAAGATCGCCGCAATGCGTGAGGCGAGACTGCCGGTCTCGTTGCCGGGGAAGGAACGGTTCAGGTCACGGCGATCCGGTAAATAGCGCTCATGGGATTCAAACCCGAACACGTTGACGACCGGAATCAGAAACAGCGTCCCGCGCTCCAGTTCCATTGGCGCGCTGTAAAGGAAGTCGTGAATGATGCCGGTGCCGTTAATTTCGTCGCCATGAATCGCCGCCGAAATAAAGACCCGCGGGCCCGGCTTTTTTGCGTGGATCACGCGGACGGGCAGCGCGATTTCATCCCCGGTATAAGTTTCGGAAATCTTGAGTCGCACGTCCGCCGACTCACCGGGTTGAATGGTTTCAGTACCGAGTTTTACCGGCGCTGGTTTGCGGGAGGAGGACTTACGATTCGTTGACATCCGTGGACTTCTTCACCTTGCGTTTCTTCTTGGCCGGCTTCTTGAGCGGCAGATAATCGCGTAAAGTGTTTTTACGGCCATAGCAAAGCAGAACATCGCCTGCTTGAATGATATCCTGCCCCTTGGGCGCAGCCAGCACCTGGCCCGCGCGGTTGATGCTCAGCACGATGATGTCGCGTTCGCGCAGGCCGCATTCGCCAATGGTGCGGTCAGCCAATTCGGACTGCGGGCCAACGGTGAATTCGGCCACCTGAAAGCCGCGGGCGAGTCCGAGGCGTTGGCGAATGTCGAAGTCGTCGAAGCGGAGGTTTTCCTTGATGTATTCAACAATCGAGCCAGCGATATCCACACCGGTGGCGGTCTCAATTCCCTCCAGGCCGGGCGATGCGTTGACCTCCATGATTACGGGGCCTTCCGCGCCCTCCAGCATGTCCACGCCCGCAATGCGAAGTCCCAGAATATGCGCTGAGCGGACGGCGGTGCGCTCAAATTCTTCGGTCAGCGTGACGACCTCCGTATTGCCCCCGCGGTGGACATTGCTGCGAAACTCCTGACCGACCGCCTTGCGACGCATCGCGGCAACGACGCGATCTCCCACGACGAAAGCGCGGATGTCCTTGCCCCGGCTTTCCGAAACGAACTTCTGGATCAGCACGTTGAGCGACTTCGACTGGAGCGTCTCGACGATGGCCTCGGCGACCTTGATGCTTTCGGCAAGGATGACACCGACGCCCTGCGTGCCTTCCAGCAGCTTGATGATGACCGGAGCGCCGCCAACTTCTTCAATCGCCGGAAGCACGTCCTTGCGGTCACGGACGAAGGCTGACTTGGCGATACCGAGGTCGTAACGGCTCAGTACCTGCAGCGAGCGGAGCTTATCCCGGGCTATGATGATCGACTGGGATGGGTTGGCGCTCCACACGCCCATTTGTTCAAACTGGCGCACGACGGATGCACCGTAAAACGTGACCGACGAGCCCACGCGGGGGATGACGGCGTCGTAGTGGCTGAGGCTCCGCCCCCGATAGGTGAGGGTCGGCTCCTTGGATTCGACGTAGATGCCGAAACGCAGCGGATCCAGCACCTTGGGGATGAGCCCGGCTTTGGTGCACGCCTCGCGCAGGCGTTTGGTGCTGTAACAGCGGGGAGCGCGGGAAAGGATGGCGATTTTAAGTGGGTCCATGGGGGAAAATCAGTGTTCGATAATGCGTGGTTTGCGCCGGGGTCCGTGGAGGTATTTTTTCTCCGAGTCGACTACAAACGAACCGGCTAGGGCGTCTCGCCCAAGCAGCGCACGGCAAATCATCCGATGGCGGTTTACTAAAGAGAATACGACGCGCTTCTTTACCGGGCCAATCTGGAGCAGCGTTTCAACTTTGATGCGGCGTTGGAGTTGCCCGTTGCTGGAGCGGACTTTCGTCTCCATGACAACGTCCGCTTCCACTTCGCGCTTAAGCTGTTTATTTTTACGGTCTGCATAAATGACAAACCGCACCCGGCCTTCGCCGAGTTCTTCGATGTCACGCACGTCAATCGCGGAGCTTTTGGCCCCGGTGTCCGACTTGGCAACGAGCTCGTGAATGCCCCATTCAGGCAGGTCAATAGTTTCCTTCCAACCGATGGGAATCGGCTGCTTGGGCACGCGGCGGTGGTGGGTCGATTTGACCATGCTGCCTATAAGGTAACATTATCGGTTTTGGGCGACCATAAAAAACATTGGCAGCGGGCAGGTCGGCACAGTAGATTCGAGTTACACCATGCCTGATGCTATGAATGATCTCTTGGAGGCGTTACCGGATTTGCGTGAACGCCTGGCGTCGAAACGCGAGCTTTTGCTGGCCAACGCCGTAATGTTCTCGGAAATTCCTGCCCATACATTTGAGGAGGCCGACCGTGCGCGTTTCATGATGGACCGCCTGATTGAAGCCGGTTGCCAGAATGTATCGACGGACGAAATAGGGAACGCTGCGGGGATTCACCCGGGTAAAGAAGGGAAGCGGAACATCCTCATCTCGGCCCACCTCGACACGCCGTTTGCGCGCACAGTGGACCACGCCGTGCAGGTTTCGCCGACCACGATAACCGGCCCCAGCATCATGGATAACTCCTTGGGATGCGCGGCGGTGGCAACGATCCCTACGATTCTCGATCAGCTCGGCATCGAGTTGAACGACAATCTTGTGCTGCTGGGGAGTACTCGCAGCATGGGCAAGGGCGACATCGAGGGTATGCGCTTTTTCCTCGGGAACAACCAACTGCCGATGCGTGCGGGTATCCTTTGTGAAGGAGCCACGCTGGGACGGCTCAGTTATACCTCGCTGGGAGTGGTCCGCGGTACGATTGACTGCATTGTCCGCAAGGGCGCTCCGGCGGGAACATTGGCGGCCGGAGGGGCCATCCCGGTGCTCAACCGCGTGCTGACGAAGATTCTGGAAATTCCGCTTCCGCAAGACCCGGTGACTCAGATCATTCTGGGCTCAGTGAATGCCGGCACGACTTACAATACCACCTCGCGTGACGCGCACCTGCGCTTTGAAATCCGCAGTGAAGGCAGCGGTGTCGCCGCCAAAGTCTACGAACAAATCGAAAGCGTCGTGGCCGAGGCAAATTCCTTCAACGGGGCCACGGTGACGCTTAACCAGGTCGGGCACCGGAAAAATGTCGGCATCGATTTCTCCCACCCACTGGTGCTTAATGCGCGGAGAATCCTGAAGTCTTTGGACACACCGACGCACTCCGCGCCGTCTACCGGGGAGCTTAGTACGCTCATTGGCCGCGGCATTCCCTCGTTGGTCATTGGCCTGACCAAGGGTGAGAATCGCCACGAGTTTAACGAAACGATTGAGATCGAACCGATCTTTGCCGGCCTGGCCCAACTTATCACGCTACTGCAAGCTATCGACCAAGGACTTTGCGATGTCGAAGATTGAAAACTGGATTAAGAAAAACACCTTTCACCACAGTCAGTTTTTTGACCAGCTTGAGCTCCTCAAGCAGAAGGAAAAAACCGGGCTGACGATCTCGCTGTGCATCCCCACGCTCAACGAGGAAGCCACCATCGGCAAGGAAATCGTTATCATGCGATCCGAACTGATGGAGCGCTACCCGTTGGTCGACGAAATTGCGGTGATCGACTCTGGTTCAACCGATAAAACGCTGGAGGTCGCCTCATCTTTTGGGGCCGACGTTTACTTCGCTGGAGACATCCTGCCGGAGCAGGGTCACAAGCGTGGCAAGGGAGAGAATCTCTGGAAGGCGATTCACCAGCTCAAGGGTGACATCATTTGCTACGTCGATGCGGACATTAAAAACATCCACCCGCGCTTCTGCTACGGCCTTGTTGCGCCGCTGCTTTACCGCGAGGAAATGAGCTACGTGAAGGCGTTCTATGACCGTCCGCTTGCGTTCTCACAGGGCGTACGCCCATCGGGTGGTGGCCGCGTGACGGAGATCCTCGTCCGCCCGCTGTTTTCGCTCTTTTATCCGGAATTGACCGCCTTGGTGCAGCCGCTTTCTGGCGAATACGCGGTGCGTCGTCACGTGCTGGAGCGCCTGTCATTCCCCATCGGCTACGGGGTGGAAACTTCGCACATCATGGACGTCTATAAGGAGTGGGGCCTGGATGCCTTCGGCCAAACGGACCTCGACAAACGCGTCCACCGCAATCAGGAAACACTGTCCCTGGGCAAGATGAGCTTCGGCATCCTGCAAAGCTTCCTCGGTCGCATGCAAGGTATGGGTATGGACGGCAATCTTCCGGAAATGCACAATATCCTCCGCCAGTTCCAGGCCAAGGATCAGCAGTATGAGCAAATCCTTTACGACATCGTCGAAGAAGAACGCCCCCCCAGGAGCGACATCCCCCAATACCGCGAAAAGATGGGTTACTAAATGATGAGTCGCTTGGTCCTTGGTCCGTAGTCCGTAGTCCTCCGTGCGAATCGACTAAGGACTACGGACCAAGGACTAAGGACTAAAAAAGTTATGCGAGTTGCTGTTGTCCACTACCACCTGAAGCGCGGCGGGGTCACCCGAGTCGCGGAGAATGCGTTTGCTGCGTTGCAGGGCAGGGGCGTGGAAATGGTGGCGCTCAGCAGCGAACCTTATGAGGGCGACTCGGAAATGCCGGTCGGCGTTGTGCCCGGGTTGGCCTACACCCTGGCCAATGAAAAGCCGGATCCCGGTGCGTTATGGTTTTCCTTGAAAAAGGCAGCCCGCGATGCGCTCGGCGGGGAGCCGGACGTGTGGCATATCCACAATCATTGTCTGGGTAAAAATACAGCCGTCCCGCAAGTTGTCTGCCGTCTGGCAGCGGAAAAGCCGGTGCTGTTGCAAATCCATGATTTCGCCGAAGACGGGCGTCCGAGTAATTACGCTGCGATGGCGGGGCAAGTTCCTGACCTTAATACGCTCTACCCGCAAGCGGCTCATGTTCATTATGGCCTGCTGAACTCGCGGGACATGAACTTTCTGAGCGAAAGTGGCTTTGCATCGCAAAGTTTACACCTGTTGCCGAACCCGGTCGCGGTGCCGGAGCTCTCCGAAGAACAGGCCGTTGTACCCGGTTTTGAGGACAAGCGTCTAATCTTGTATCCCACGCGCGCCATCCGCCGAAAGAACGTGGGCGAACTCCTTTTGTGGTCAGCGCTGGCCGACAAAGATACCGCCTTTGCCACGACATTGACGCCGAAAAACCCCACCGCGTTGCCCGTTCACGATCGTTGGAAGGTCTTCGCGCAGCATCAGGACTTGCCTGCCTTT
>JBNNDZ010000285.1:0-7417 GCA_050285865.1 Puniceicoccales bacterium | reverse complement strand
AATTGTTCCAATAATTAACGATCCCACTGCAAGTATGAGAAATAGCTTTTCTATTCCTTTCTTTTCATCGTCCAACCTCTTGATGACCCTTCTGGTAATCTCGCCATTAATCATTTCTGACATCGTGGATAGATTCTGTCTAAGTCCAACGTTTGTGCAGTATACGGTGGCGAGCATTCCCACGCATTCCTTTAGTTTTTCGTCAGACAACTCGAAAATGTATCCCTCTTCAAACGCTCGCTTAGCATGTGAGTATTCGGTGAATTTTATTTCTTCTTCATTCATATCGAACAACTAATTAGTTGATTTTCAGATAATCTTCTGAAGTGGATCGGAGCAAATCAAAAATGCTTTGTACTGTTATGATTTGCTAATCAGATATTATTCAAAAATGGTTGATGGTTGATTTTTAGATATCATCCGCCGGTTGGCTTTCGCTGATGCATTGGTCCCCGTGTGCGAGGCACAAGGGCTGCGTTACCGCGAAGAAATTTGAACTTTTTTCGCGGCGAATGCGATCAGGCACGACTAGTGAGTGGCCTTGGGTGGTATTGAGTGGCTCTGGGGCGTGGTGAATGGCATTGGGTCGTATCGGGAATGCGCTAGATTGGGGCTTGGAAAGTCCGCCAAGCCCGCGAAGCCCGCCAACCCCGCCAAGCCCGCGGTGTTCTTGCCAAGGACGGCGGTTTTTGGTATGATCGGGACTTATGAAAACGAATTTATCAACGAAGATTGTCTTTGCTCGAAACTTACGGCGTGCGGAGAATCCACCGTAGCGGGGGATGACGCATACCCGGCTTGGTGGTTCGGGTGCGCGCTGGGCCTGCTTCAACGGACGCTGACTGTTAACCCGTTGAATCGAATCGGACTACCAATCGGCCCGTCTCTACCCAGAGCGTGTGGCTAGCGGTATAATCAGCGCGATACACCCCTGCCACGGTCCACCGATTTCCGGCCCCGGCATCCACCTGCGCCTTTTTCCTTTAATCTTTAATCTTTTTCCTCGCCCCCCATTTTTCTCCTCCCATGGCCTGCCGTTTCGGACTTGCCATTGCGGGAAAAATCCCGACCCTTGTGCCCCTTTTCGCAGAAACTAGAAATATCAACACCATCGAACCATGAAAACCGAATCAGTCGTTAACTTCCCGCCACAGGATGAGAAAGGTCCCGCTATGAAAGGCGCTGACATTCTCGTCGCATGCCTGGAGCGTGAGGGGGTCGACGTGGTCTTCGCGTATCCCGGCGGTGCTTCGATGGAGTTGCACCAGGCGCTGACGCGCTCGCAGAAAATCCGCACCATTTTGCCGCGCCACGAGCAGGGCGGGGGCTTTATGGCGCACGGCTACGCCCGCGCGACTGGCCAGGCTGGTGTATGTATGGCCACCTCCGGCCCCGGCGCGACGAACCTCGTTACCTGCATCGCCGACGCCTACATGGACTCGATTCCGCTGGTTGCGATCACCGGCCAGGTTTATCAGGAATTCATCGGTAAGAGCGCCTTCCAGGAAACGGATTTCTTCGGCATGACGCTGCCGATCGTTAAGCACAGCTTCCTCGTTTTGACCGCGGAAGAGCTGCCGACCATCGTTAAGAAGGCTTTTGAAATCGCCACCACGGGTCGTCCGGGGCCGGTCGTTATCGACATCCCCAAGGACGTTCAACAGAAGATCTGGGAGCCGCTGTTCCCGGCCGAAGTTGAAATCCCCGGTATGCGCGAAATCCCGCACGCCAGCGATGAGGAATTGCTCGTCGTCCTCGACAAGCTGCAAAACAGCAAGCAGCCCGCACTTTACATCGGTGGCGGCATCATCTCCGCCGACGCCACGCCCGAACTGCGCGAATTCGCGGAATCACCCGGCGCGCCGGTTGCCTCGACCCTGATGGGGCTGGGTGCCTTCCCGGCCGACCACCACCAGAGCCTTTACTGGTTCGGCATGCACGGCACGGTGGCCGGTAACTGGGCGGTTTGCGACAGCGACGTCCTCGTTACCCTCGGTGCCCGTTTTGACGACCGCATCACCGGCACGGTTTCGAAGTTTGCGCCCAACGCGCACATCGTCCACTTCGACATCGACAAGAGCGAGTTCAACAAGAACAAGTTCGCGCACCAGACCGTTTTCACCGACGTCAAATACGCGCTCAAGCGCATGTGTGAGTTGATCAAGGCGGGCAAGTTCCAGAAGCCGGACCTGAGTGCGTGGTTCGCCACGATCGACGGTTGGAAGAAGGATCACCCGTATCCGTTCCACTACAAGGAGAGCGAGCACATCCTGCCGCAGCAGGCGATTCAGACGTTGTTCGAGGTCACCAAGGGTGAGGCGATCATCAGCACCGGTGTTGGCCAACACCAGATGTGGGCGCCGCAGTATTATCATTTCAACGAGCCGCGTAACTTCATCAGCTCGCTGGGTCTTGGCACGATGGGCTTCGGCTATCCGGCCGCCCTCGGCGCACAGGTTGCCTTCCCGGACAAGCTCGTGGTCGACATCGACGGCGACGGCTCCTTCCTGATGAATGTTCAGGAAATGGCCACGGCCAAGATCGAGAAGATCCCGGCGAAGATTCTCCTGCTCAACAACCAGCACCTCGGTATGGTGGTTCAATGGGAAGACCGCTTCTACGAAGGCGTTCGTGGCCACACCATCCTGGGCGATCCGTCCAACATCGGCGGCCCGGACAACCTCGAGGCGATTTACCCGGACTACATCACGATGGCCCAGGGCTTCGGCATCAAGGCGCGCCGCGTTCACAAGAAGGAAGAACTGCGCGAGGCGATCGAGGAAATGGTTAACCACGACGGGCCGTTTCTGCTGGACGTCATCGTTCCTTACACCGAGCACGTGTTGCCGTTCATCCCGCAGAAGAAGTCCGCTAAGGAAATCCTGACGGACTAATGGGCTCGACCCGCTGATCGGACTGCGTCCGATAGCAAAGCGACAAGTTTACAAAGCGCGTCCTAAGCGGGGCGCGCTTTTCTTTTGGCCAACTGAAAACAGGTTGGGGGGTGATTTTGTAGCCTGACGGTTTGAGTTCGGCGACAAATTGCTTTCCATCGAACTTTCAATGCGCCGCGGATTGCGCACAGCACGACAATACATGGCAACCGGGCTTCTCATTCTAATCTACATCGCATTCATCAGCCTCGGGTTGCCCGACGCGGTGCTGGGGGCTGGTTGGCCTGCGATGCAATCCGACTTCAACGTCCCCTACGGACTCGCCGGCTTGGTGCACATGATCGCTGCGGGAGGAACCATCATCTCGAGCTTGTTGGCGGGCAAGTTATTGAAGCGTTTCGGGACGGGCAATGTCACCGCCTTCAGTGTCGGTTTGACGGCGATTGCCTTGCTCGGGTTTGCGCTGAGTCAGTCATACTGGTGGCTTCCGCTGGCGGCGATTCCTCTTGGGCTCGGGGCGGGTGCGGTGGACGCCGGCTTGAATGCTTTCGTGGCAGCCAACTATGAATCGCGACACATGAGCTGGCTTCACTGTTTGTGGGGTGTCGGGGCGCTTTCCGGGCCACTGGTTTTATCGACTTTCCTGGCCGGGGGCTATTCCTGGCGCTACGGTTATGCGACGATTGCAGTTTTCCAGTTTGCGCTGGTAGCTGTGCTGGTGGCGACACTGCGGCTATGGGACAAAGTTCCGCGCCACGAGGATGAAGAAGAAACGGTGGTAGGTGATGCCTCCCGCCGGTCATTTCTTTATCCTTTTCGTTTGAATGGAGCAAAGGCGGCGATGGTCACGTTTTTGCTCTACTGCGGCATTGAATCAACGATGGGCCTCTGGGGAGGATCCTTTTTATTCAAAGTAAAGGGCTGTGACGCGGCAGCGGCAGCGCGCTGGGTGTCCCTGTTTTACGGGAGCATCACGCTGGGACGTTTTCTCACGGGCTTTGTCACCTATCGTTTTTCCAACACGACGTTGATTCGTGCGGGTGTGGTCACAATTCTAGCAGGTGTTGCGCTGATGCTGGCGCCGCTTCCACTTCCGGTTGCGCTGGTGGGCTTTGGTCTGGTAGGTTTTGGCTGCGCGCCAATCTTCCCCTGTATGCTGCACGAAACTCCGGTGCGTTTTGGCAAGCAGAACGCGCAAACGCTCATGGGAGTGCAAATGGCGGTGGCCTACGTTGGGGCTACGTTTCTCCCACCGTTATTCGGTATCATCGCTTCGACGACCACCCTCGCTATTTTGCCCGCCGTCATTTTACTCTACGCAGGCGTCATGCTGTTTGCAACCGAGCGGCTTCGTGTTTTATCCCGGTGATCGTTCAATGAGCACAAAGCAACGCTGGTAGTGAGTTGCCGGGATGTCGCATGCGGCGAAAATTCCGCTCCGATTCTTGGGGTAACTTTGCGTTGCAGAGTAAATTAGTGGAGCACGTCGTGAGTCGTGTGGTCCGCGCTATGAAACCCTGGCCAGGACTGAGCTCGTTGCTGGGCACGGGTGAGGGCGGGACCGGTGGGCGTGAGTTCGTCGTTGGCCGCCCAGGGCAACCCGGCGCGGTTCATTTCTTCGGCGAGTAGTCCGCGCAGGCGTAGGCGTTCGCTTTCGTGAGTTCCGGCCCGGATCAGCTCCCGTTGCTCGTGCGGGTCGCTGGCGAGGTCAAACATAAGCTCATCGCCGCCTTCGATTGCCCAGGTGTATTTAAGGTGTCCGTCGAGCACGCCGCAGGTTGGCGGTAGCAGGTGAAAGAGTCGTTCACGACGTTGCTCGCCGCGTATTTGTTTAAACAGGTCGATGCCGTCGCAGTGGTCCGGTGTCTCGGCTCCCGCGAGCCCGGTAAAGGTTGGCAGAATATCTGCCATGCAGGCGATGGAGTCGCACTCTGAGCCGCGGAGGCTGGCGAAGTCATTACACGGACGCAAGATGTAGGGCACGTGCGCGCTGGGTTCGAGGAAGATTCCTTTCGCGCCCATGTGGTGGTCGCCGAGCATTTCACCGTGATCGCTGGTGAAAATGATGACGGTGTTGTCCATCAGTTTCAACTCGCGAAGGCGGCTCATTAGAATGCCCAGTTGATAGTCAATCTGCGTGATGAGCGCATAGTAGGCCTTGCGCATTTCGCGGATGGAATTCGGCGTCCATTCATCGATCCCATTGAGTAGCCAGGTCATATACATGAAGCCGGGTGGCAGTTGTTCTGGATCCTCTGACCAGTCGCCATAGATGGCTTCCGGGACATCGCGGTTGGCGTAGAGTTGCCAATAGTTCAGCGGGGGATCAAACGGGGGATGCGGCTTGCTGAATCCAAGATAGAGGCAGAATGGGCGGGTGTCGTCGCGGTGCTCCAGAAAGCGGATCCCGCGCTCGACCGTCCACCGCGTCAGTGAGTCGTTTTCATGGACGGTTGCGATGCAGGGCTCCATTTCATTTTGACCAATACCGTGGTCCATTGCACGCAGGCGATCGGGACGCTGCATGCGCAGTTCGCGGTAATACATGTCCAGCGTTTCGGTATGCTCCCAACCGTAATTGCAGTGTGGCGGATGGTAGTGGAACTTGCCGTAGCCATGTGTTTGATAGCCCGCCCGGGTCAGTAGGCTTGGCATGGTATTGGCAACATCGTCGGTCGTATCCTGGCCCCACCAGCCGTGGCCTTGCATGTTTTGGAAATGCCGGCCGGTCAGCATGCAGGCGCGCGATGATACGCAGACGGGCGATTCCGTGTAGCCACGCGAAAAATTGACCCCGGTTTCCGCCAGCCAGTTGAGGTGAGGCGTGAGCATGTGTGATGCGCCGAGTGCCTGGATGGTATCAAAACGTTGTTGGTCCGTGGTCAGGAAGATGAGATTTGGCTGATCGGGCATGGTTTGGATTTTGGCTCGCCCGATGTCTTACATCAAGCCCGGTTATGAGGTTAATCGAAGTGCCCTCTGTTCTACATTGGCGTTGTCAGTGTGCCTGCGATGACTTCATTTGTAGCTGATGAAATCCATAGTTGGCTTTGGCGCCTCGAGTATGCAGGGGGTAGGGGATTCGCAGGGCGGTTTTTTCTCCCGCGTAGCACGGCGCAATGAAGGCAGTGGTCTGGTGTTCCATAACTTGGGTATCGGGGGTAACACCTTGGCCGAAATGCTGGAACGGCGTCACGAGGTGCCTTCGCTGAATCCGGCTGCCATAGTCGTGATGCTTGGTTGCAACGACTTGCCGCGCGTGGGAGATGGGACCCCAGAGCGACGTAGCAACGTCGACGAGTACACTTGGCGAGTTGACCAATTGCTGGCCTCGCTCGATGCACCGCAGTTGTTTTTTATCAGTTCGTTTGCGGTCTCTGAAGAGCTCACCGGAGTTTCGCCTGCGGTGTTTGCTGAATACATGACGGTCTCGCTCGAAGCGGCTACGCGTCATGGTTATGACGTCTGGGATTTTTATGGAGAAACGCGTGATGAAGCCGCGTCACTGTGGGCCGAGGATGGCCTGCATGTGGCTGACGATGGACATGAGCGCATCGCGCAAGGTCTTGAGACCTGGATCGCAAAGCATTTCCCGGCTGAAACGAGTTCCGACTAAGCGCGGCAACGTCTTTGCTCAGCGTAGCTCCCGTGGACTGACGCCGTAGGCGCGTCGTACCGCGCGAGAGAAGGAATTGGCGTCCACGTAGCCGCATTGCAGGGCGACTTGTTCGATGGAGGTCTGCGAGACACGAAGGAGATCACGCGCGCGGGCCATACGCAGGTCCGTGCAAAAGCGTCCGGGGGAGATCCCATAGTTCTCGCGGAAACGCCGGGCCAGGTGCTCGCGACTCAGACCAATGCGGTCCGCGAGTTCTTGTTGCGAGAACGGCTGTTGATAGTGGGATAGTATGTATTCACGCGCTTGCCAGATGGGGTCACCAGTCGGGCGCCCAGGGCCGCTCAGCCGACAACACGTCATCAGGAATTCGTAGGCGAGGGCGGATTCGCGAAAACGGTCACCGTAGCCCTCTTGTCCATAACGGCTGACAATGATATCCAAAAGGCGGGCAGCTTCGGAGTCTTCGGGCATGGCAACGACACGCCCCACCATCGCAATAAGCGATTCAAAAAGGGGGAGCGCTTGTTCGCCCGATATCACAATCCAATCACTCTCGAAGGGTTCCGGATATTCCGGGCTCAAGCCATAGTTGGTGTTGTCGCCATGATAAAAGAGCATCGCCGATCCTGCTGGCACGAGGAACCGCTGAAAGTCATCTTCAATGAACGGACAGCCGGTGCGTGTGCGTTGCACGACACAGGCAATCGGGCGTTTTGCGCGTTTCCGGTTGTCCCATTGATAGCTGAGGCTACTCACGTATTCGCGCTCGGCATGCAGAATTGAGAGAATTTGCTCGTCCATGGATTTAAAGGAGAGATCACAAATTGCATAATTCAAATCACAATGCGAACGTTGATTTATGCCCTTTCAGTTAGTCGGATTACGTCATTGTTTAACGAGAAAC
>JBNNDZ010000284.1:0-4334 GCA_050285865.1 Puniceicoccales bacterium | reverse complement strand
CGTGTGGCCTACATCCCCGGTGAACGGCGAGACCATTACCTCCCGGAAACCGAGTTCCGAAAATTGATTGCCAATTTCATCGATGAGCAACTTCGCCCCCAGCTCGAAGTCGGCCTTGATGCCATTCGCCACTTGAAAGATTTGGCGAATGAAGGCCCCGAAGATGCCCGGGAACATTACCAAAGCCGCATTGAAAAGCTTGGACGGCTCCACCAGATCGCTGGCATGGTAACGCCTGCCATCAGCAAACTAGTAAATTTCTAAAAAATGCCTCTAATTCCCCTTCTATCCGAAGAGCCAAATTGGTTCTGTCTTCGCGCGCAGCCGCGACGCGAACGTCCAGCAGTGGGAACTCTACTGACTTTACCCAATGTTGAACCATTTTTGCCAATCGCAAAATACTCGCGGCAGAATGCAAAAGGTAAACGGCAAGTTCGCGAACCGATTTTTCCGGGTTACCTTTTTTGCCGCTTTATCCCAGCTGAATCGGCCCGACAAGTTCAGTATTCGCAAGGCGTGGCCTACATCATTAAACGCGGCGAACACCTTGTATCCATTGACGAGGCACTGATCGAAGAGCTGCGCCTCGTCGCACCGGAAGGCGTCCTCGAACTGATGCCGCGCCCCCTCCATGAAGGCGAGCAGGTGCGCTTGATTCATGGTATATTCGCCGGAAGTAACGCCGAGGTCGTCGAATTAGTGCCTGCAGCAGACCGAGTAAAGGTATTACTGGAAATCCTTGGCAACGAGCAGGAGATTGTTCTCCCGGTCAGTGCAATTGAGCGACATTTCGAGAATCCACTCCGGGGCGATTAAGCCCTAATGAGCCCGCATGGGCCCAAAGACATTACGAAACATTTACCTGGTATTGGCTTTGCTGCTCGCATACGGCCAAGGGCGGCAGCATGACGAGCCAGAAGTAGCGTTGCTACCCAACTAAAATGGCGCGGATTCAGTCAAAACAGCGACGCCAATATCGGCGAGGATTTTCCCCGCAGACGGAGACCGGACTGGGTTCGGGTTCTTCTGATGCGCCAGTCCCACGCCGCAGCCGGAATCAGGCACAAACGTTAATCCGGCTGTTACTCTGGGGATACATCGTCCTACTCATCTTTGATGGTGCGTTACGCAAATGGTTCGTTCCTGCCCTTTCCGATGTTTTCCTGGTATCACGTATACCAGTCATGCTGGCAATATATGCACTGGCATTTCAATCCCGGCTGTTCGTCGTCAACGGTTTCGTCATTGGAGCTGCCCTGCTAGCTACGGTTACTTTTCCGTTGGGCGTCATCGCGCATGGTAGTCCTGTCGTTGCCACGTATGGGCTACTCGTAAACTTCCTGCCTATACCCCTGATATTCATCATCCCGAAGGTATTTGACCGGGACGATGTGGAAAAGGTCGGCCTATTTTTCCTATACTTAGTGCTTCCAATGACTTTGTTGATTGGACTGCAATTTTACGCCCCGCAAAGTGCTTGGGTGAACCGAAGCGTCGGTGGAGTAGAAGGCGCAGGCTTCGATGGTGCACTTGGGCGTTTCCGGCCTCCTGGCACTTTCAGTTTCATTACAGGAGTGGCTCAATTCTACACCTTGGCCTTCGCTTTTTTTCTAGCGCAATACGTGAACCGGAAAACGCTTCCACAATGGCTATTGCTCACCCTGGGCGCGGCATTTGTGATGGCGATTTACGGTTCCATTAGTCGACTCCTGGCAATTTCGGTCGCTGTCGTTTTTGTAGCCTGTGTCGCAGGCTTAGCGATTAATGGTCGCAAAATGCATTCTATTTTTACAGTTGGCCTAGCCCTGATTGGGTGCTTTGCCATTGCATCGCAATTCACTTATTTTTCTGATGGATTCGATACCTTTATGGCACGCTGGGAGCAGGCCAAAGGAGGAGAAGATGGGAGTGTGGAAGAGGCCATTATTGGGCGTGTGGTCGGTGACTTTACCCACCCTTTTACCTATGCTGACTATTTCGATCTGATCGGTAGTGGACTGGGGATCGGAACCAACATCGGGGCCAAGTTTACCACAGGCAGCATGGGCTTCACGGTGGGAGAAGGCGAGTGGAGCCGCATCATAGGTGAATTGGGCATTCTGTTTGGCGCGCTCTACATTGTCTACCGAATTGCGCTTACCGCTTTCCTTGGCCTATTTGCATTAAGCAGTTTGCGACGAAACAACCTGCTGCCCTGGTTATTGTGGGCAAGTGGAGCATTTACCATTGTCTCAGGTCAATGGGGCCAACAAACCACGAACGGATTCGTCATTCTGACCGCTGGACTTGTCCTGGCTGCTGGCAGGGACAACGCTCAAAAACGGAAATAATTTTCACATGGAAAAGGAAATCATTCAGATCACAGCCAATCGAAACTGGCTGCACATTCCTATCCGACAAATCTGGCATTATCGGGATCTAATCTACCTGTTGGTACGGCGTGATTTCATTTCTAAATTTAAGCAAAACATCCTCGGCCCGACCTGGTATTTTCTCACTCCGCTGGCAATGACGCTAGTCATGAATCTCGTTTTTAACCGGATTGGAAAAGTATCAACCGATGGGCTTCCCGGCCCTCTTTTTTACATGAGCGGCCTGTTTGCCTGGAATCTCATCAGCAGTAATTTCCAGGGAGTAGCCAGCACCTTTCGCGGAAATTTGAATCTCTTCGGTAAAGTGTATTTTCCTCGCCTATGTGTGCCCATCGCACAAGCCCTAACAGGACTCGTCAATGCGGCCGTACAGTTGCTCAGCTTTCTGTTGTTATTCGTTTACTTTAAATGGAACGGCGTTGAAGGCATCGGCCCAAGCAGCTCATTACTACTGCTCTTGCCCTGCATTGTCCTTACTTTGACGCTGGGTGCTGGCGTGGGTCTGATGTTCACCAGCATCACAGCCAAATATCGTGACCTCGCCCAAACGCTTCCTTTCGTGACTCAAGTTTGGCTCTACATCTCTGCCGTCGTATTTCCCATTGCATCCATCCCGGCCAAATGGGAATTCCTCGCAATGCTTAACCCAGCCATCGGTATCGTCGGTCTGACCCGCACCGCCTTGCTGAACCAACCGTTGCCGGACGCAGCCTATATTTATTCCGCTACCGCCATGTCTCTATTGCTGCTTATTCTTGGCATCCTGCTTTTCAACCGGACTGAGCGCACGTTCCTCGACACTGTATAAATCCAAGACATGCCCTCACACGCAATTGAAGTAAATCGACTCTCGAAAAGCTATCGCCTCGGGCAAATCGGGGCGGGCAGCCTGCGCGAAGATATCAATGCGATCTTTCGACGTTGGAGCGGAAAAGAGAAAGTGCAGTCCGGTGAATTTCGGGCACTTAGTGATGTGTCATTTACCGTTGATGGTGGTGAAGTGCTTGGCATCGTTGGCGCAAACGGCGCAGGCAAATCGACCCTGCTCAAAATACTTTCGCGCATCACGGAACCGACATCCGGCTCCGCCCTGCTGAGGGGACGCTGTGCGAGCTTGCTTGAGGTGGGCACAGGCTTTCACCCCGATTTAACTGGCCGCGAAAATGTTTACCTCAATGGTGCAATCATGGGCCTGACACGGGCCGACGTGCGAGCTCGATTCGACCAAATTGTTGAGTTTTCCGGCGTCAGTCAGTTCATCGATACCCCTGTCAAACGCTATTCAAGTGGCATGCACGTGCGCCTGGGTTTTGCCGTCGCTGCGCACCTGGAGCCGGATATCCTCATCGTCGATGAAGTGCTTGCCGTTGGTGATGCCGTGTTTCGTGAAAAGTGCATGGGTCGCATGCGTGAGGCGTCCCGCCAGCAAGGCCGTACCGTGATTTTTGTCAGTCACGACCTACCTTCCGTCCGGGAACTATGTCATCGCGGAATCTATTTAGAACACGGACAGTTGCTCAAAGATGGAACACCGCTGGACGCGATTTCCGCTTACCTCGCCAAGGAGGAAGAAAATGAACAGCTTGGTCGTGAATCAGGGACCCGATTTATCAACTGCGAGCTGCGTCAAGATTCCACTGAAGCGGTCAATTCACTGGTCGCCGGCCCCCAAGCTAGTCTCACACTCGATATCGAAGTCCAGCCCAATGAAATCCCGTACCTTGGGTTGGGCATCGTCGAGCCTAGTGGTCGCCAGCTTTACTCCACCGTGGCGCACGATTTCGACATTCAGCTAACCGCCGGCAAGCAACGCTTCGAGGTGAAGTTTGTAACCGATTCACTTAAGTCCGGTAGCTACCGAATTGTTGCTACATTGTGGGGGGAAAACGGTACTTACGACCATCGCGAAGCCCTCTTGAAATTCGAGGTAATGGAACCGTCGACCCTACGTCAGGTGACACC
>JBNNDZ010000283.1:0-5544 GCA_050285865.1 Puniceicoccales bacterium | reverse complement strand
GCCGAACATGGGGGGCACTAGTGACAAACCCTTGAGGATGCCGCGGAGCATGGCTGCATCTTGCCGTGAGAGATCCTCAATGTTGGGTGACTTGAGGTCCGACTCAACCTCGTTGATCCAACGCATGCTGTCGACAACCTGGAGTGGGCCAAGGGCGTTCTCCACTGCCGGATAGGCGAGAGGGAATTTGATGTGCTGGGCAAGCTCTTTGCCGAGTGCGTTGAGGTAGCTCTCAACCAGAACCCGGTCGCGCTGGTCGTCCACACCGTTGATCAGCGCGAGCATGTTGCGGCCAAACTCGGGATAGCTGATGAGGTAGAGCCCATTTATACGAATACGTAATCCGACGAGCGGGCTTTGGGCGTACTCGATGGTTTGCGGAAGCGTGCCCACGCGCGGTGGTGCAACGGAATCGCTCATCCTCAGGCGCTTGATGGCCTCATAGATGTTGGACAGGCGCTCAGTAAACAACGGCGGATGCTGCGGCCCGAGTCGGAGCATGTATTGGCTGTCCAGCATGCGGGCGTTGCGGTGTATGTCCACCGGTAGTTGCTCCGCCAGCCACGCGTTGACTTCGTTTCGCTTTTCATTGAGGCGTGATTCCAGTTCGGAAACGAACTCAATGGGCGGCTCGTTACCGGATTTGGATGCCTGAAGCTGCGATTGGATGCGCTGGATTTCTTTGTTCAGGGCGTCCGTTACAATGCTGGTCTGCGTATCGATGGCACCCGTGAGTGTCGGTGCGCCATCACCAAACAGGTTGGCTTGCTCGGCGAGGTGGAGTGCATCATGGAGCGCCGCGTTTGCGGACTCGAGACTGTCGTAGTGCTCGCTGACTTCCGGGAAGTTCGACGGCAACGAAATCTCAGGTATGACCTCAACAAAGAAGCGGTCTTCGGCACGTTCGAAAGCGACGACTTTGCTGTAGAGGTCACGGATGAGCGCAAACTTGCTCTCCGTAGCGTAGGCCTCAGTGGTCAGGTTTTTAAAATACAGATCGAGCCCGTCCTGGAGGCCTTTACTGATGACCGGAAAGAGGACTTCATCGGTCGTTTGCAGATCGCCTGCGACCTTGTGGCTAACCATCCACTTCGGTGGCCATTGGGACGAGGGTGCGGACCCGGGGCCATAGGCGGTTTGGAAACCATTGTAGAGCTGATTGCTATCGGCAGGTGCTCCTTTGACAATGCCTAGCAGACCATCGAGGAATTCCGGGCCGGGGACTTCCACGTTGCGATTGTCTGCCGCTTTGGCGACGTCTACGTTGAGACGCACGATGGAGGCAAGGGCGTCCGTCAACTCCGGCGACCACTCGGCGGAGGAAATCATCGTAGTGTAGGCGTTGAGGAGCAGTGGCTCGGTAACGCCTGCGCTGAAAACGACCTGTTGGGCCTCACGCCGTTTGGCGATTTCCGTCCAGGCGTAGGTGTTATAAGGGAAGGGGACGTCGAAGTTTTCCTCGGCCAAGTTTGCCAGCCGGTCCTGTTATTCGTTGACGAAGACGGGCTTTTCAACGCCCTGGATTGTCAAAGTGCGGAAGCCGTAGTAAGTCGAAGTTTCCGGTTCGGTGATGGGAGACCACTCCAGAATTTGTGTGCCGGGGCGAAAGTAAAAACGGGCGGCGGCATCTTGCCAGTAGAGCCGTTGTTGGTGGATTTCCTGATTTCGCGAATAGACAATCCACCAGCTACAGGCAAAGAACAGAATGGCCAGGCCAATACCGGTCCAGAATACCGCGAGCCGACGCTGACGCAGCCGCTTGAACGCATTGGAGGCACGGGTGACGAGGCCTTGCTCACGAACGATTTTCTCCAGAAACAGATCGTGGAGAAAGAACGGGCGCGAGGTGCGGGCAACGGCTTCCGAGCCATGCAGGAGTGGGTAGCGGGCGGCAAGTTTGCGGACGATGTCGCGTGGGAAACCGGTGCTGCCATGCGCGCTTTCGGTGGCACCACCATGGGCACCGCCGAGTGCCGCAGCGGGGTCAGCCTGGGCTGCGATCAGCTTCGCCAGAGAGGCGTCCAAGGGCTCACCGCTTTGCTGGGCAGAGGTAAAATAGACGCCGCGTAGGAACAGCGGTTTGTAGTTCCACTGGCCAGGGAGGAAGAGGCCCTCAATAAATTTCTCCACCCGCCTTGTCATACGTTCAAAGTCATCGGGAAGCTGCTGAAGGGCGGCGGCCTTCAGGTTGTTACCGAAGACGCCTGGGTCACGCAATGCGTGAAACGTAAGCTGCTGGATGCGTTGCTGAAGCTCGTGGAAACCGCGACGGAGAAGATCGGTCCGGAAGGCGGTTTCAAGCGGTTCTGGATTGGACCAGCCGAGCATTTGGCCCGGGCGCTCCATAATCTTGTGCGACTCCATCATCGGCTCCATGCCGGTCAGGCGGTCGCACTTGGTGATGAGTACGTAGACGGGAAAACGGACGTCGAGCACTTGCTGGATGACCGAAATTTGCTCACCGATGGCCTGCATTTTCGCTTCGAGGTCATCATCCGAATCCATGATGAGTGATTCGGCTGAGATCGCGAGGATAGCGCCGTTGATGGGGCTGTTGGGGCGGTGCTTACGCAGCAGGCGGAGGAACTCCTCCCATTCGGGAGTGCGGCCGGTTTCGATGCCCTCCATCAGCATGCGTCCGGCGGTATCGAGCAATACGGCGTGGTTGGAGAACCACCAGTCCATGTTGATGGTGCCGCCGACGCCCTGACGCGGGTCGTGCAGGCCTTCCGGGAAATCGAGGCCTGAGTGGCGGATGGCTTCGGTTTTGCCAGCACCGGACTCACCCATTACCAGGTACCACGGCAGGGTGTAGATTTCCCGACCCGTCCGTGAAAGTTGAGTTAGCCCATCCTGAAAGCGTTTGCGAATGGCAGATAGATCGGTCCGCGCCTCCGTTTTCGTGGTGGACGGCGTGGCCAGACGTTTGCCCAGTTGCGCCCGCATCCGGCGAGCACGGCGACGGCGGCGAATGCGCAGGAACAGCCAGTAGCCGAAGATCAAAAACAGGACGCCAAGGATTGAATAGCCAATGATCCACCAGACTTCACTGGGGACTTTGGCGAACCATCCCTTGATATCTTGCCACATGGTGGTGGCTTGTGCGGCCTGGGAACTGGCGCTGCTGGCGGCGCTTTGTGCTGAGCTCACAGCCGAGCCAGGATTAATCTGCGCGAGTAGGTTAATCATTGCTCGGGAAATTCTCGTTGGCGTTCGGGTAGAGGAACCGTTCTTTCGCCGTAATGTCGTTGAGCGCGTCGCGCAATTTGGCGGTCGAGAAGAAGAAAACCAGGTAAGACAGGCTGAACGCGAGGATCAGCGAACATACAAAGGCGAGGATCATCCAACCAATCCGCGAGCGAGCGGTCACAATCAGGTTGCGTGTGTCGAGCGGTTGGTAGGCCTCGGGAGCGACACGAGTCATCGCCATAAAATCCTCCGGCAGACGCTGCGCAATGGTTTCCATGAGCTCGCGAATGTGCTCTGGTTGGTTCGCGTACCATCCAGTGAAGCCTAGCCCCATACATTGGTAAATGATCGCCAGGGATTCGTTGGCCACGGGCGTTGTTTCCTGCATCAGTTCGTCGGTGATGTCGAAAAACTTTTCGTCACCGGCCAGTTCGTTTTCCTGATAGGCGAGGCGGGCATCGCGCCACTGCGCGCTGATCTTGGAGTCACATTCGACGATGACGTGGTCGATGTAGAAAATAATCGGCAGGCGCACACGCTTGAACACGTCACGTAACAGTGGGTCACCGCGGGAGGCGCGGTCGATGCGGTCGATTTGCTGGAGTGCTTCTTTTTGAAGGGCGTCGAGCTTCGGCTCGCCTCCTTGACGCAGCCAACGTTGGAGCCGGGCGACGTAGGAAAAGAAGTCCTGATATTGTGGCAGCGCTTTCATGGACAGTCAGAGGCGGATCACGTGGGGAGCGTCATGTAGAGTGCGATGTCGTAGTCGGTGCGGTCCCATTCATTCCATTGGAGAATCATCTCCTTTTCCTCGCGAATGCGCTCCCACATACGTGGGCTTTCGGTAACATCGAGGCGGAAGTAGTAGAGGCCGCCCTGGGCTGGCAACTGCATCGGTGGGACGGGCGTAGCGGTTAGCCGAACACCGAAAATCGCGCGGTCGGCCAAGGTGCGCGCCATGAGCTTGAAACGGTCGCGGTCCTGTACTAGCTGGTTGAGCGGTCCCATGTCCTCGCGCGTGCGAATGCCCAGGTAGTAGCTGGTGGGCCGGGTGAAATGCTCCTCCTTAAGCTCTGCAAACCAGCCAGAGTCTTTCTTGGTGAATGGTACGCGAATAAATGACGATTCGGCGCTGCCTTGAATCAGGTCGAAGAGGATGCGTAGCAAATACTGGAAGCAATGTGCGGGCTCATCGTGATTGAACGGCGGGATGTCGTAATCTTTCCAGCGCTCAGGATAGACGGAGCTCATGTCTGCTACCGCCTCGGCGAGGATCGCATAAAGCTGATGCGCGGGCATCGTTGAGGCTTGGGCCAGGATGAGTGGCAGGCTGACATGCAGGCGGTTGAGCTGTCGGTAGCGCAGCATCTGCTCAACCTGTGAGCCACGCAGGTCGGCAATTTTGAAACCAGATCGTTCCAACTGGATCGCCGCGCTTTCACGGATGTTACTGACAGTCGAAATAAGCTGCTGGAGCGAATCGCGCAAGAAGCTGGAACCACCATAGACAAACAGTGGGCCCATGAATGTCGGGTCGAGCTTCGGCAATGCGTCATCTTCCGAGGCAGAGCGAGTCAGCCGCAGGACAGGAATTGCCTCCAGATTCGACATGTCAGCCGTTTCGGGAAGGAGGTATGCGTTGTTGCGACGGGTGAGGATGGAGCGCTCGTGCTCACCGGTGTTCTCATCGACAACGCGTTCTTCGTTTATCTGATAAAGCAGGCGACGTGCGCTGTCCTTGCTGCTGGCATTAAGGAGATTGCGCCGCTGCGGAAAGTAGACTGGGACTGCGAGGTAAACGACGAGTGAGTCACGGTCGGGCGGGAAGAGTGGCTTGAGATCCAGGGTGGAGAGCTCGGCATTGGCCGGCCAGTCAATGAGCCGCCCGCTGGGCATAACGGCATGCAGTTCACGCACTTCCAGTCGCCATTGGCCAAGGGCGTCGCTGTGGACCTCCGCATTGACAAGGCCGTAGGGCCACGGACGGGTCCAGGAACGCTCCAGCGCCGCGCTCTTTCCGAGTTCGCGTTGCCAGAGCTGAAAGTGTTGAGGCTGTAAAAATTGGCCTTCGTGCCAGTGTAATTCGCCATTTACCTTTTAAATGAGAAAGGAGAAAAAGTAGTGTTGGGGTTTTCCTATACGGGGAGTCCGTCCGGTGCGTTCGATTCCTTTATCCAACAAACACCCTCAAAAACATTTTTGGAAGCCTTGAAACCTTCAAAGCTTTTGGCCATATCAAAGAGCGACTATGATTCCATGTTCAAAAAACACCCTCGTTTTTATGTTTGGGGCCATCATTTTTTTCAGGATATCTTGTTTGGTCGCCTCTCCCGTGAGGTAGAATTATTGACCCTT
>JBNNDZ010000282.1:0-4016 GCA_050285865.1 Puniceicoccales bacterium | reverse complement strand
AGTCCAGTTTCTTAACCAAGACTTTCGAGGCGCGCTTGGTCTTGTCGTATTTTTCGCGGCGGGCCTTGGGAAGATCCTTTGGGCTGCCGACGGAGAAATCGGCAGCATCCTCGAAGAAACGCGCGCTTTGAGTGCTCAATGCGATGATTTTGCTGAAGCCGAGGCGCTTGGCTTCGGTGCAGGCAAACTCAGTCAACTTGCGCCCAACGCCTTTTCCCTGATAAAACGGCTGCACGAGCACGGCCGCCAGCTCCACGGATTTCGTTCCGGCCAGCGGTTGCAGGCAGCAGCAGCCGATAATGCTCTCGTCGACCACGTAGACGTAAAACTGCTCGATGTGTTGCTCGATTTCCTGCCGCGTGCGTGAGACGACGGCTTCGGTGCGCGTGGCGGCATTGCGCAAAATCTGATAGATCGGCTGTGCGTCTTTTTTGCGGGCCGTCCGGATTTGCTGATAGTCGTTGGCGTGGACCATCGTGCCGAGGCCGACCTTGTCGAAGATCTCGGTGAGCAGGCCGCTAAATACGCGCCCGTCCAAAATGTGTGCGCGCGGAACGCCGGATTCCAGCGCCGTGCAGGATTCCCGTGCCTTGCTGATGAGGCGTTCGTCGACATCTTCCGGGTGCTTGCGGAGGGTCTTTTGTAACTCATCGAGCGGGAGATTGACCAGTGTTTCGCCCTTAATGATGAGTCCGGGATGCGGCGTCAGGTAAATGAGTTTTGAAGCCTGCAGCCCGGTGGCCAATTCCGTGGCCAGGACGTCGGAATTCACCCGTAAGGGTTGTCCTTCGCGGTCGAAGCAAATGGGGCTGAACACCGGCACGATTTCGCGGTCCAGCAGATTGCGGACAAAATCGAGGTCGATTTTGTCGATCTTGCCGGTGTGCTGGTGGTTCACGCCGCCGATCACGCCGAGTTCTGTGGCGCGGAAGGCATTCGTCAGGGCGCACTTGAGGTTATGCCGGGTTAACTGACTGACGACGCTTTGTCCGACTTCAGCTGATGCTTTCAAGGCAAGCTTGAGCGTCGCGTCGTCAGTCGGGGCGCTGCCGTATGCGTCGCTAATGGGCACGTTGCGCTCGGCGGAAAGTGTCTTGAGCTGTCGACCGATGCCGTGCACCAGCACAATGCGGATGTGCAGACTCTTGAGCACGGCGAGGTCGGTTACGACGTTGGTGAAGTTGTCGTCGTCCACGACAGAGCCATCGATTGCGACAACGAAAATCTGCCCGCGAAACATCGGGACATACTCCAGAATGCCCCGGAGGTCCGAGGGTTTCAAGGTCGTGGTCGGCGGCGACGTGGCTTCCTGCATGGCCGTTGGTTATGAATTGTATACGCGACCCGGTAAACAGAAAAACGCGCGGGGCGTGTCGTAGCTCCACCTGTGATCGGGTAGCGGCGAGCATGAGCCGTTTGCGCATTGAATGAGGCGCAGGTCCACGAGCTCACACACGCGTCTACCGGGCATTTCGTATTATTGGCTTCATATTTTCCGCGTTTGCTTTGCGATAGAAAGTATTATTCGATTCCACGCGTGACTCGCACCGGTGACTTTGACGAAATGATCGATAGCTTGCTGGCCACGCTTCAGTTGGAGCGAGGGCTCGCGGATCACACGCTGGATGGCTACGAGCGCGACTTGCGGCAATTCGCGGCCTTTCTGGTTGAGCATGGCAAATCTGACTGGGGCAGCGTGCAGGGGGAGGACTTGTCGGCGTGGATCGGCTCATTGAGCGACGATGATTACTCCGTTGCCAGCCTTGCGCGGAAACTGACGGCAGTACGGGGACTGGCAAAGCACCTGGTCGCGGAAAAGGTGCGTAAGGATGAGTTTTCCGAACTGGTCCGGGGGCCAAAATTGACGCGCAAGCTGCCCGGTGCGCTATCTGCGGATGAGGTTGAGCGCCTGCTCGCCGCGCCCGATGACAGCACTCCACAAGGCATTCGTGATCGCGCGATGCTGGAGATGATGTATTCGAGCGGACTGCGGGTGAGCGAGCTCTGCGGGATTTTGATTCAGGCCGTGGATTTAGAAAATGGCCTGGTGCGTGTTTACGGCAAGGGGTCCAAGGAACGTGTTTCGCCGCTCGGCTCGCATGCGGTGAAGGCGCTGGAGCGTTATCTCGAAGTTGCGCGCCCCAAGCTGGTCAAACCGCGGACCGGCAGTGAGCTTTTCCTGAGCCAATGGGGACGGGGCTTATCGCGAAAAACCTTTTGGGTGATGATTAAGAAAACCGCCAAACTCGCGGGGATTGAACAGTCGGTGAAGCCGCACCTATTGCGGCATTCCTTCGCAACGCATTTGTTGGAGGGCGGGGCAGACCTGCGCGCGATTCAGGAAATGCTGGGCCATGCGGATATTGCGACGACCCAAATTTATACGGCAGTTCGCGGCCAGGCACTCGCTTCCGCGCACGAGCAGCATCATCCGCGCAATCAGATGTAGCGTGTTATTCGTCGGTACCCGGGAGGAAATACTGAGTGGCCAGCATGTTGTTGTCCGTGTAAGATTCTTCGCCCTGCGTCGTGCGGATGACGGCCCCAAGTTGTGCGCCACCTTTGCGCTGAAAATGTTCCACTGGGATTAAAGCTTCAAATTCAGTGGTTTCGCCCGGGGCAAGGGATGGCATTGTTATCTCCTGCATGTTTGCACGGTTGCCGATCAAAACGGTCAGCACGGACTGGCTGACGGTTTCCGTTCCCCGGTTTTGCACGCCTATGCGGACGGGCAGGCCCGCATTGGTCGATCGCGTGAGGTCAGCATAGTTATCTGAAATCGCAAGGTCGATGATGCCGGGTTCGCTGGCCTGCATCACGCGGCGCATGTCGAGGTAGCCTGCGCCAAGGTAGGCGTCGTCCCCGGGTTCGCCGCGGTCGCTGGCATTGGCTAAGATGCGGTTGGCGCTTTCGACCGCAGAGGAGTTCGTCACCGACATATCCGCAGCAATCGCCGCGGCAATGGCCGGGGCCGCGGCCGAAGTGCCGGTAAATGCGATGTTGGTGTCGTCTTCGTAGGCGGCGGTGATGCCGACCCCGGGCCCGGCGATGTCGGGAATTTTTCCTTCGATGCCTGCGTTGGGAAACTCGGCCCAGTGGTAGTTGGCGTCAATCGCAGTCACTGCAATAACGCCGTCGTAGGCGGCCGGATAAGTGATTTGGATCAATCGGTCGTTACCAACCGCTGCAACAATCACCACGCCAGCATACTGGGCATACTCCACGGCCTGGGCAACGGCTTCGTTGTCGCCGAAGCCACCAAGACTCAGATTGATGATGGATGCGCCACGGTCGACGGCATCGACAATCGACTCGGCAATGGTGAAGGCGTCGCCGCCGTCGGCGTCCATGGCTTGATAGGCGAGTATTTCCGCTGCCGGTGCCAAGCCGCGGGGTTGGCCGGGATCGCCATTACCCACGATGATGGATGTAACGGCGTTACCGTGTCCGCTGGCAACGGCACCATCGAGCATGGCGAAGTGGCTGATGTTCGCGCCGTCTAATGCCGGGTGCCGGGTGACGCCAGAATCGATCACCGCGATGCGCACTCCAGCACCCCAGTCGGAGTTGTCGCTGGTGACGCCGATCAGCTCCAGCCAATCGTTGCCAAATGCGAGGAGGGGATTGATGTCGTCGGGAAGCTCAATGGGCAAAGGCAACTCGACGGGCTTATTGAAGGATGTTTCCGGGCGCAGGTCGCCCAGTAATCCATCCAGTGCGGACGGCGGCCCGCCATCGGGGACAGCTACACGGAGCATGTTGAGTCCGCGGATGCTGCCCTTGAGTGGCACGCCAGCCTCGGTCAGGCGGCGGATCGCTTCGTTGAGGCTCGCGGTGTCGGAAAATTGGAGGACGACTTCTCCACGGATCGTTCCGCGCGGATAGCCACCTTTGGTCGGTTCAGTTTGATTGGTTTCCTTGTTTTCAACGAGCTCCTGCTTGGACACTACGGGGGTCCACCGCGGGCTGGATTTCGCAATGTCAGTTGATTCGGCATGTGACTTCGGTGCGGTGTC
>JBNNDZ010000281.1:0-4203 GCA_050285865.1 Puniceicoccales bacterium | reverse complement strand
GGGAGAAAGTATTCGTTGGCCAGGAGGCCGTTGGTCGGATCGAAGCCCTTCCAGCCAGCGCCGGGAAGGAATACCTCCGCCCAGGCGTGCATGGAGCCGATTGCGCGGTTGAACAAATGGCCATCGCCGTGGGGGCCTTGGCGAGGCGGGTCGTAAAGGTAGCCGCTGACAAAGCGTGCCGCGAGCCCCAGTTGACGGCAGGCAGCGATGAACATCACGGCGAGGTCGCGGCAGGACCCGGAGCGCAGTTCCAGGGTTTGGTTGGGCGACTGGATACCTTCCTCCTCGCGTCGGTTGTAGGCGATGTCGCGCTTGATGGCGGAGTTGATGCCGGCGAGGAATTCCACCGTGTTCGGGTGGCGGTTGACGTCTGGTATGGCGGTGTAAAGCCAGTCCAGCACGCGGTGGCTGTCTTTGATAACGTTCGTGTCCAAGTAGGGCGCGAGCGCGTGTGCTTCGTTGGGCCGGTAGCGGAAAGGAAAAGCGGCGGCGTAGGGCTCCAGAATGAAGTCAAACGGGTTGTCCTCCTCGACTTCGATGACCATGTTGCAGCGAAAGGTCAGCTCACGGGATTGCGCCGTTCCGAAGTTGGCGACCATGACGATATTGTTATGGCAGTCGCGAATCCAGCGCTGGATCGACATCAGCGAGGTATCGAGGCGAAAGGACTGCACGTGCAGCTTGTGATTGTCCCGTGGACGCAAAAACAGCTGATGCTCGCTGAAACTGACGGTTTGCGAGTAATGATAGCGCGTCAAATGGTCGATCGATATTCGCAATTTGGTAGTGTGGTGAAGTGGATGAGTGGGCGACTGTGGTTTGGTGGAGTAGTTAAGAGGGGATGGTGGGAAATTCAATCCCGGCCTGAAATTCCTTGAGGGATAACGCAAGCCTGGGAGTAGCTACACAAGGGCGGGGTCGGGATTGCGGGTGAGTTCGACCATGACTTGGAGTCTTTGGTCGCCAACGCCTTTATAGGCACCGCGCATGGGAGCTACGTCGTTGTAATCGCGGCCCGCGGCAACCTTTACGTGGCGTTGGCCGGAGGTTTGGTTGTTGGTCGGGTCGAGGCCCCACCAGAAGCCGCCGGGTAAGAAGACCTCCACCCAGGCGTGACTCGCGGCAGCACCGATCAGTTCGGGAGCGGTTTTTTCCGGATCAAACGCTTCAATGTAGCCGCTGACATAGCGTGCCGGAATGCCGTTGGTACGCAGGATGGCAAGCATCAGGTGGGCGAAGTCCTGGCAGACGCCGCGCCGGTGTTTAACAACGTCCGCCAGCGGGGTGGAGATTTCTGTAACGCCGGGCTTGTATTCGAAGTTTTTAAAAATCCACTCATTGAGCCGGAGCAGGGCCGGGCCAAGTGGTTCGGCGGCGCGGAAGAAATCCTTTCGGAGCGAACGCACCACATTACCCAAGGGGGCGAGTTCGGTGGGTTGTAGGAACTCAAACAGGCGCACGAGTGTGCTGTTGTAGATTTGCCGGGCCTCGCCGAGGGGAGTGTCGAGCACGGCGGGTTCGGGCTGATAGTGAAACGTTTCCACCTCGGCGGCCGCTTTCACGCTCAATTGGTTATGGCGAAATGGAATCGAGAAAAACTCCACGTGATTGCCAAAGTAATCAATGTAGTGGTCGGCGCGGACTTCGGGGGTGATGATCAGTTTGCGGCTCAGGATTTTCTGCGCCTGAGAATTGCGCGGCCATACCCGCAACTCCGCGAACGACTCCGACGCCGGTGCTGCGTATTCATAATGCGTGGTATGGGTGACGGTGAAGCGCATGTTTTTTTAGTCCTTGGTCCGTAGTCCTTAGTCAAGTTGAACGAATGATTGACTATGGACTACGCACTAAGGACTTTCTCATGACTCAAAAAGCGAAGGCTCTCTTGCATACATATATTGGTGACTGAAAAAGACGTCTTCAATTTTTTCGTGCAAGTTTTCGATTTGTTGGGTGATGGCGTTGAGTTGCTTAGTGATGGCCTTGGCGTCGATTTCAAAGGGGGGCGGGGTGACTCCGGCGGCATCTAACTCAGGGACCGGGGAGGGGAACATTGCCTCAATTGGCAGCGCTTCCAAGTAACCAATGAGCGCGTCTACTGCCGCAAGGATGCCGCCGCCGACCTTACGTTCGCCGGTGATGGACAATGTGCCAAGAGAGTAGCGGAGGTTGCGCAGGCAGAAATTTACCGAGCTGGGATTGTTCCGGCTGAGCAGGAGCAGGCGTGCGACGCGGTCGAGGTAGGCGCGGGTCCGGTATTCGCGGCGATAGGCATCGAGCGAACCGCACAGACGCAGTAGGGAAATGAGGTCCGTGCTTTCCTCGTCTTCGGCGCGGTAGGCCTCTGCGGCGCGGGGCAGGGCGACTTCCAATAAATACAGTGCGCCGGCTGCGCGTTCAAGGAAGCCACCGATGCGGAAAAACTGCCAACCGTCGTCGTGCAGCATCGTTCGTTCAGCAACGCCGTGGAAACGCGCGACCTCGCCGACGACTTCCTCGCTGACTTCTCGCAGCAACGAGCGGGTCGCCTTGGCGCGGGACTTGCCATCGAGTACGATGACGAGTTCGCGCAGCGTCTGCCAGCATTCTGGGCTGATTGCGCCGCGCACCGAACCGAGATTGCTCTGGGCCATGCGGATGCTGGCGTTGACCGAGGCCGCTTCGTTGGGATCGAGCACGAGGCGGTGGGAGAACTGGAAGAGATCGCGGGGTGGTGATTTGCGTTGGGCGAGTTTGGTGTCGCCGGTGGCTGCGGCAACGGCTTGCATCAGGGGCCAATAAGCGCCCTGGTCGGCCCAGCCGAGCTGGTCCCAGCGAAGGTTTTCCAGCGTGAAGAAATGCCGGGCAGTCGTCTCAGCGCGGTTCAGGTAGCGCCCGGCCCAGTATAGCGCCTCTGCCGTGCGACTGCCGATGGAAACGCGTTCGCCGACAAATTCGTTGCGGGCGGGGATGTCGCGTTCGATCACAGCTGCGGCTGGTGCCCAAGTGTCCTTCATGCCCTCGGCGCTGATAGTCAGACGGCCGGAGCGATGGCGGCCCGAGGTCTGGCGGGTTAACCCACCCGGGAGGACGACGGGCTCTTTGCCCAGAATAAAAAATGCCCGCATGAATACCGTGTGTGGGGCAAAGCGGGAGCTTGCGTAGCGTGGCAGTTGCGACGGTGCCAGCACGTGTTGGGCAACGCAATGCTCCGGGTGTTGGCGAGCGAAGCGGTCGACTTCCGCATTGGAGTCCAACGCGCCATTCCAGCCGAGGTAGCGGCGCAGGTAGGCGTGATCCTGAACGGGTTTAAAGATGAAATCTTCCCGGTGCGAGGCAACGTGCTCCCTCTGGTCGGGGTCGCTCATGTGGAACGTTTCTGCCGTGGGCAGGATTGCTTTGCAGCCGGTGTAATAGCCGATGATGCGGTCGGAGTAGCGAAGGATGGCGCGGTTGTCAGCCACGCCCGAGCCCAGACTGTTGACCACGGCCACATTGCCCTTACGGACCACATTCACCAGGCCGGGAATACCCGAGAAGCCCGGCCCCGGGGTGGCAATGGGGTCCACTGAAGCGCTTTCAATGCGGCGGTAAATCACGTCCACGCGCTCCAGGCCGCGAATAGTTTTTAAATAAACCCGACTGTCGCGCACCAGCAGGTCACCAGGGCGAACGACTGCGACGCCCATATGACGGGCGAGAAAGCTTTCTTCAAAGAACGACTGATTCGTTTCGCCGCGGGTGAGTAGCACGACGTTGGGGTTGCGGCGTGGGGACTGGGCCCGGAGCGCCTCTGCCAGATAGGTGCTAAACGAGGCCACTGGCGCGACATCCATCGTGGCGAAGAGTTCGGGGAACGCCTGGGCCAGCAAGCGACGGTTTTGCAGGATGTAGGAAATACCCACCGGGGTAGCGAGTTGGTTCTCCAAAACCTGCCACTGGCCGTCGGGCATGCGCACGAGGTCGAATGCGCCCACCAGACAATTGCGTGCGCCCGGCTTTTGGATGCCGGAAAATGCACGCTGGAAGACCGGGTCGCGCAGGGGGAGGTCGAACGGGATCACGCGCTCGCTGAGGATCTTTTGTTCGCTGTAAAGGTCCGCAATATAGGCGTCGAAGGCTTGGGCCCGTTGGATGACGCCGCGCGTAATGATGTCCCAGTCTTCGACTGAAAGGACGCGGGGAAACAGGTCCAGCCGCCAGTCGATACCTTCTTTACTGCGT
>JBNNDZ010000280.1:0-3671 GCA_050285865.1 Puniceicoccales bacterium | reverse complement strand
GGGGGCGATTTCGAGCTTTGCTACGCGCTCATTTTATCGGGCTGGAAACTCTGGTATGATCCGCGTTTACACATCCGGCACTTTATGCCAAGTGCGCGATTAACGTGGGAGAATTTAGAGAAACTTAACTACGGCTTTGGTCAGCAAAGTGTTGTATTCGACGCCTATCAGCAGAAACCCCTGAAGCCGTGGTGGTGGGAGGCGCTGATCGCGTGGACATTTTTACTGCGACACCCATCGAGTAAATTAAATCCCCGTGACTCAATCAGCTTATTACGACTCAGTCAAAAAGGCCGACTTCAAGCTTTGCTAACTAATCGTCGCGCCTACAATCAACGGCGTCGATTAATAAAGAGCACACTCAACTAACTGCCTCCAAATTAAAATGTTAACACGTGGAATCCTATATGGCGTAACCGGCCAGAAATATATAGCCGAAGCAGCACAGAGCGCACGCTTTGTGCGTAAGTACATGCCTGGAATCCCGATCGCAATTGCTGCACCCCAAAACGAATGGGAGGGTGATGAATTTGATGAGTATATCAAGTTACCTGAACCATGTCCGGGTTTTTTGGCAAAAGTCAGCGCCTTATCCTTATCCCCCTGGGAGCAGACCCTGTTTCTCGACTCCGACGCATATATCATTCATTCTTGTACTGAAATATTCGACCTTCTCGATAATTTCGACATCGCACTAGCGCACGACCCTTGGCGAAACGGCCATGATGTCGGTGTGCCTGATGCATTCCCTGAATTCAACAGCGGTGTAATCGCCTATAATATGGAGGCATGCCGCGATATGCTCAAGGACTGGGAAGCGGAATTTCGCAAGCATTGTGAAAGCGATCCCCGGGCGCCGGATCAAGCGACTCTCCGCAAAGTTATGTATCATTCACGGTTGCGCATCGCACCCATGCCCATGGAATACAATTTCCGAGCAGGCCTACCTTCTTTTGCTGGGGCGAATGCCGCCGTCAAACTAATCCACTGGCGGACGAATGACCCTGAGGGGCTAGGGTATCAAATTAACGCAACACTGGACTACCGCGCGATTTTTCAGTCGGTCGAAAATTTTGATGGCAATACGGTAATCTTGAGTTCAGGCGGAAAGTCGATTCAATCATTACTACGACTCATCAGTCGATTACGGCGATTTACCCGTGGACAAAAAAGCAGCTGGGATATCACCCGGGCAAAGGTATTTGAAACCAAACGTCAAGAACTAGAACTTGACTAAGCCCCTCTTTTAACCGCAACGACAACCATGCCACGCATCCCAAACATCATCTTTGGTGCCCGTTTTTTAACGCCAGATAAGGTCGCCGGAAAACGTATTGTCGACGTGGGTGCCTGCGACTTCAACGGCTCGATCCGTCCGCTATTGGAATCGTATGGACCCGCCGAATATATTGGCGTCGATGTGCTCGAAGGCCCATCGGTCGATCGTGTCATGGATGCGAATAATCTGGTTGCAGAGTTTGGCTCGGATAGCTTCGACATCGTCATTTGCATGGAGATGATGGAGCACACCCCGGATTGGCGTAAATCGCTCTCGGCCATCAAAGGAGTCTGTAAACCAGGTGGCGTGATTGTTATGACGACCCCAGCTCTGGGCCATCCGTATCATGGGTATCCCGATGACTACTGGCGCTATTCAGAGGACGATTGGCGCACACTGTTCCAAGACTGTGAAGTTCTCGCAGTTGAGACTGATCCAACTGGCCCAGGCACTTGTGCCTTTGTGCGCAAGCCGGAGAACTTCCACGAGGCCGACCTCTCCCAAGTGCAGTTACACAGTATGGTGGCAGGCGAACGCATCACGTCGTTGCAGCCAGTGCATTGGGATTCCAAAAATTTTAAGAAAGTGAAAATCCAGCAGTTTTTGGCGAACACCGGGCGTGATTGCTTTCTCGCAATGGGACGTTCATTCAAGAAAATCCTCGGTCTATCCGGAAAAAGCTAACGAGTGCTTTACGTGGAACTGAACCAAATCATTACGCTGGCGAGTAAGTCCGTCGAGCCACTGTTCCATATGATGGAGCGTTCGTTGCGGGCCACTGGGTGCGACCTGCCCTTGCGTGTGATTCCGTTTTCGGAATCACGTTTTGACCTTCCCGAGAATTCTGAATGGTGGGAAGTGCCGGAATTTCTCAACTGGATAGACCATGCCGGAAGCAGGCCTGTCATGCGTAAATATCAGGTCCTGCTCGCTTCAAATTTTCACTTCGTCGATACCGATGTGATCTTCTTGCGAGACCCGCGAGAAGTTTTGGCGAAGCACTCTGGTTGGATAAATTCCTGTTCTCATTGGCAGAAGCCGGGTGATACTCTGACGGTTGAGTTCGAAAATTATCTTCGCCAAAAATCTTCGGTGTGGCAGTGGCAAATCTTCAACACTGGTCAGTTTGCCTGCGACCGCCAGCTCTACGATGTGGCTTCGCTAAAAGCGGCTTCCGAGTCTCCAGAATTGCGTGCTACAGTCCTGGAAAATCCCTTCCATGAACAACCCGGCATCAATTTTCTCGTTCACAAGTCCGGAGTGCCGATTACAAATCTGACCCTCCCCCCTCATGTGATGGAATCCACTTGGGCAGGCGACTATCCCGATGCTGATTTTCGATCGACATGGCGCACGCCAGAAACGACGCCCTACCTCATTCACTGGGCTGGCAGAAAGATTGATGGCAGCAACCCCATCGATGAACTTGCCCTCGGCTATCTTAATGACGACGAACGTAAGGCATGGTTGACGGTTGCCCAACAACGTAATCGTACCCCGCTGATCAACCGCATACGCTGGGCATGGCGTGCTGCAAAAGAAGCATTTTGAGTACCCACTAACGCATGATTTCGGTCATCATCCCTACTTGTAAGCGGCCGGACTTGCTTGCCCTCTGTTTGGACGCGCTGGCACCCGACAAGCAGGTCGGAATGAAGTTGTCACTGGCGGGCTCAGCGGCTGACTCGGCCACCTATGAGGTTATTGTAACGGATGATGGAGCCGCCCAAGACTCAGCCTGTGGTCTGGATTCCGCATACCCGTGGGCACGGTTCATTGCCGGACCGGGACGTGGGCCAGCTGCCAATCGCAACAATGGCGTACGTTATGCCCGTGGAGAATTCATTGCCTTCCTGGATGACGACTGCATCCCTGCATCCGATTGGCTGTCGGGGTTTCGACATTCCCCCCCAGACATTGAAGCACTGGAAGGGAAAACGGTAGCCGATCGCCCTAAGGCTCGCGTCGACGAAGAGTCGCCGGTCAACGAAACTGGCGGCTATCTGTGGACGTGCAACATGATGATCCGGCGTGCCGCCTTTCAGCAATTAAATGGCTTTGATGAATTGTTCCCTTATGCCGCCATGGAAGACGTCGACTTTCGGGTACGTTTCCTCGATGCAGGCATGACCTTTCGCTTTGCTCCGGAGGCAGTTGTTACGCACCCATGGCGACGAGGCAACAGCAGCGCACATGAAAAGCGCCTGCTTAGCCATTATCATTTTTGGCGACAACATCCCGAGCTAAGGCCAGCAAACATGGGAGTTTTTTTCTTTAAACAGCTAGCGGGCATATGGGGTCGGGATTATCTTCCGTCACTAATCAAGTTCCGCGGTCAAGGCACTGTCTACTGCTTGGTTCATACCTGGGTATTACTCAAGGCGACCTTGGG
>JBNNDZ010000279.1:0-4013 GCA_050285865.1 Puniceicoccales bacterium | reverse complement strand
CATGGTGCCCGGTGCCAAGGAGGATGTTGTTTTAGTGAGTAACCGTGGCAGTCGAAATAAGGCCTACGATGGCCGTCCGGAGATCAAGCCCGAGGTATGGTATAGCATTTGGGTGACGATTGATAACAGCCGCGATGAACAGCGTTTCTACATTGAGGGTGGCGATTTCGCCAAACGCACTGAGCTGACGGAATTTACCGACGAAACGCAGCGGTTCCTGCCATTCCAAAGCAAGGGAGCAATGGAATTGCGTCACTTTGTCATCAGTTGCCCAGTTGGCGCGGAGGGTGAAACTCCGCGCACAATACAGGTCGATGACATCAATTTCATGCTCCAATCGCCCACCAGCGCGATTGCTGACGTGAATTAGCAGCTAAGCCGCTCAGTTCGCAACGACGCTCCAGCCGATTTCTCGTCCAGCCCACATGGGGATGACTTCGCCGTAGGCTTTGGGAATGGTCATTGGCTCGTCGCGCAGGATAATCGTTCTTTCCGGTGGCTGGGTGTTGTAAATGCGCTGTGCATTGCCCGAGACAAACGCTTGAAGGTTGTCCAGTTTGTCGTGCTTGGCGAATAGTTCGGCGAGTAAAGGCAAGGTGATGGGGGCGGTGAAGACGCCTGCCGCGCAACCACAGCATTCTTTTTTGTGCTGAGGGTGGGGGGCGCTGTCTGTACCCAGGCTAAGCTTCGGGTGGGCCGACAGGGCGGCATTCAGCAGCGCCTCGCGGTCCTCTGGGCGTTTGGCGATAGGCTTGCAGAACAAGTGTGGATCCAGCATGCCGCCCGCAACGTCGTCCAATGTAATCAGCAGGTGATGCGTCGTTACGGTTGCGTGGAGGTTCTCGTAGCGATCGAGCAACTCCACGGCGTGCCGCGTGGTAATGTGCTCCATCACGATTTTCAGACGAGGGAATTTGGTGGCGATGCGTTCGTAGATCGTCAGAAACTCGCGCTCGCGGTCCATCACGAAGCCCTGGGTTTCGCCGTGGACCAGCAGTGGGATGCCCAATTCTTCCATTAGGGCCATGGTGGGCTCGGCTTGATCAAGCTCACGCACGCCACCTTCGCTATTGGTCGTAATGCCGGCGGGATACAGCTTTATACCGATGATATGGGGGCGGGCGGCTTCCAGCTCCGCGCGGGTGTAGTTGCGGAAGAAAAGCGTCATCAAAGGCTCAAATGCCGCGTCTGGCGTCGCTTCCTTGATTGCGCGGCGGTATTCTTGCAGGCGGTCCAGGTTGTCCACTGGCGGGACAAGATTTGGCATGATGACGGCTCCGGCGAAGTGAACCGCCGTCAACGGTGCCACCAATTGCATCATCGCGCCCTCGCGCAAATGAAGGTGCATATCCAGCGGCGACTTGAGTTTGATTTCCATGATTGACCAAGCTACAACCTCGGCGTGCTTTACGAAAAGAAAATTGTCCCGCCACGCCTCCTGCTGGTGTTTTTTTCTCTATTTGGTGCCACGTTGATGGCGCAGAATTACGACCCTGAGCGCTTGCAGGAGTATATTGACGCGCGGGTGGGCAGCGACCTGAACCAGTCCATCATCGTCGGCGTGACTTCGCTTTCCGGGGAGCGTTTTTTCACAGCAGGTAAGGTCTCGGCTGATAATCCCCGCGAGCCAAAGCCCGATGATGTCTTTGAAATCGGTGGCGTGACGAATGTTTTCACTGCTGCGGCGGCGGCCAGTATGGTGGTGGACCGGCAAATTACCTGGCTTCAGCCAGTGAATGCATACCTGCCGGATTACGTTGCGGTGCCTTCGTTCGGGCATCTGCCGCTGCAACTCGTACATCTGGTTACGCACACCAGCGGTTTGCCGAATATACCGCCTAATTTGCAGCCGGAAGATGAAAAAGATCCGATGGCGGGCTACACTTTTGATCATTTGTATGTCCTCATCAGCGTCTACGGGCTGAAAATTCCTCCCGGTGAAGTGTATCAATACTCAACGATGGGCTACGGACTTCTGGGCCACGTGCTCACCCTGCGCGCAAACCAGACTTACGATGAGCTCATCCAGACCCGTGTGGCGCGTCCGTTGGCTCTGAAAGAAACCACAGCGGTGCTCAATCCGGACACGGTTGTTCCGGGGCACCAGGGCTTGGAGACGGTGCCAAACTGGCATTGGGGTAATGGCATCGTTGGCGGAGGAGGCCTGTACTCGTCTGCCCGCGACCTTTTGCGGTTCGTTGGGGCACAAATGCAGATGATGAAGCTCGAGAAGGATGACCAGCGGGCACTTCTAAGCACACAAAATGCCTACAAGCAGACCTCGATGCCCAGCACAATGGTTGGCTACGGCTGGCATATTACCCGTAAGGATTTGGGGGCCGTTTACTGGCAAAATGGCAAAACGGGAGGTTATGCGGCCTATGTAGGCTTCAACCCTTCGCGTCGCACCGGTTGCGTTATCCTGACCAATTCCGCCGTGCCGATTGACGAACTTGGTTTTTACGTGCTGGATCCGGAGAATTTTCCTCTGCCGGAGCCCCCGCCCACGGGTATTCGCCCGGCGCGCACGCTGGAGCAATACTTGGGGGTGTATCAGGTTGGGCCTGATGTGCAGCTCATTATTACCCGTGATGGCGGTAAACTGTATGCGGAAATCTCCGGTGAGCCGAAATACCGCATTTATCCGATGGGTAAGGACGAATTTGCCTATGCGACGGGCAATGTGCGGATATTCTTCAAGACCGGACCACGCGAGGCCGAAGCCGTTTCCGTGCGTATCGGCATGAAGCAGATGCAGGGCCGACGGGTAAAGTGAAATGGTAGCGCGGTTGGGGACCAACCGTACCCGTAACACCGGTCAATGCAGGCGAGGTGCGGTTGGGGACCAACCACGCTACCTTTGTTAGGTGCTGCTGTTTGGCTTGAGTGCCGTTAGAACGGTGAGC
Organism: Puniceicoccales bacterium; assembly: GCA_050285865.1. Taxonomy (GTDB): domain Bacteria; phylum Verrucomicrobiota; class Verrucomicrobiia; order Opitutales; family Cerasicoccaceae; genus Cerasicoccus. The sequence continues at coordinate 1,107 of JBNNDZ010000279.1, read as the reverse complement.
GTCCGACGTTGATGGAGTCGCCGGGGAAGAGCTTGGGGTCTTCGCGGGGAGATTCGCGGGCGAGGTCGGTGTCGATCACATAGACCTCGTCGCCTCGGGTGAGCTGCACTGCGCCTTCGCGGGCATAAAGTGTGAAGCCACCGGCGGCCTGAACGGCCTTGGTGAGCGTCAGATCGGTCGTCCACATGACCCGGCCCGGCGCTGCGACTTCACCGCCAACGTAGATATAGCGGTCGGTTACAAATACCGAGACGTCGACATTGCGGTAAATCTTCTGCGCGAGGTAGCGCTGACGGATGTCAGTCGCAAGCTGAGAGGCGGTCAACCCGGAGGCGGGAATGCGGCCAATGAAGGGCAGGCTGACGCTGCCTTCGTCGTCGATCTGCACGTCGTTCACGCTGGGGTCGGGGATGCCCTGCAAGGCGACCTGCAGGGTGTCACCCGGGCGTAGCGCAGCGGCATTTTGTGGTGCCTTGGGCTCGGGGTTGGACAACGTGCCGCCGCTGGAGGTGCTTTGGCACGCCGACAACAACGCCGCCAACGCCAGCAGAAGCGCCCAGAGGGCAAAGGCATATTGGCGGCGTGGTGAATTCACAATGACGTTACTTTTTACGGGATGTCTTCGATTTGCGAGCGGGTTTTTCTTCTTCCTCCTCGTCGTCGTCTTCGTCGTCTTCGGGGAGGTCTTCGGTTTCCTCGGAATCGAAGCCGTCTTCTTCCTCCTCGTCCTCATCCTCGTCCCATTTCATGGTCTCGTCTTCCTCGATCTTCTCGTCTTCGTCGTCGATGTCGGGGAATTCTTCCTCGATATCATCTTCACCGTCGGAGTCGTCGTCGCCGTCGAGTTCGTAGCCATCGGGGACAAATTCGAGGATGTCGAGCAGTTCGCGGAAGCAGTGAATCGCGCGGCCTTCCATGAAGTCGGCGTTCTGTTCCTCGCGCAGATCGTCCTCAAGTTCCTCGATGGTGAACTTCTGCTCGAACTCGATGAGGTCGTTGAGCAGCTTCACACGCATTGCGGTGAGGTGGTCGATGCAGTCCGCGTAAGGGCCCTTTTCTTCGTCGATGACGTCAGGCAGGGCGAACAGGAGGTCGTCAGACTCGAAG
>JBNNDZ010000278.1:0-5594 GCA_050285865.1 Puniceicoccales bacterium | reverse complement strand
CTGATGTGCTTCTTCAACTGTGTAGCCCAGTACCTTTTCTACCGATGGGCTTATGTACAGGTATTCACCCTGCAGGTTGTGCGAGTAAAAAAAGTATTCGTTTTCGAGGCTCTCGATCAGGCGTTTGTATTTTGTAAAATCGGTCATCCCTTCGGTCCAAAATGGTTGTGCAAAAATATTTGGCTTTGTAATCTATGGGTTGAAGGTATATAATTTTTAATTATTTGCTTAATTAAGTCTACAATTAGTCTCTGTTTAAGACCGTCTTATTATCAGATTTGAAGCGATAAAACAGCAAAAATGCGTTGATTCCGTAACTCAAAATAATGATAATGTTTCCGGCTAATTCGAACCCGCTGAGGAAGATTATTTTCCCGGTTAGTGCTACAACGCCACCCGCAATTATTGCCGGGATAACTTGTTTTTTGTTTGTTTTTAAACGGAGAAGACCTGAAAGTGTGGGAACAATAAAAGCACCCGAGAAAAATGTAAGCGCCAGCAATAAAGCCTGGATAATTGAAGTAACGTACAGGGCAATTATAATACTTGCCAAACCCATAACTACAATCAGAATACGGGTAAGCTGAAGTGCTTTGCGTAGTTTTAAGTTTCCGGTAATCAATTCGCTTAAAATCATTGAAGAAGTAAGCAAAGTAGTGTCGGCCGATGACATTACTGCCGAAAGTAAAGCTGCAAGAAACAGTCCGTAAGCCCACGCCGGAAGCAGGTGTTGAGCAAAAGAAACGATTCCTTCGCCCGAGCCTGCTGAAAATATTCCGAGGTAAGTTAGGCCAAAGGAAACAGGTAATAATATAATAGCCACCGAAACCACACTTCGGGCAGCCGTTTTTTCGTCGCGCGCACAAAACACCCGCGATTAAATATCGGGGCCAACACAAAAAGTTACCGAGTAGGTGAGGATTAAAATGGCCAGATCTAAAACCCCAAACGACTCGTTAAAAACAGCACCAATTTTGAATGGCTCTGCAACTGTGCCTTTTGCCGGCAGCGTAATTACAAACAATACTACAAGGCCTGCAATAATTAATACCGATTGCAAAGTGTCGGTTTTCAAAATACTGAGTTGTCCTCCCAGCAGAGTATATACAATAAATATTGAGCCCGAAATAGCTGCCGCTTCGTGGTAGGTAATGCTGTGAAATCCGGTTAAGATTTTTGCTGCTGCAATTATCTGTGCGGCAACAATACCAATCCAGGCCATCGGAATAATCAGTGATGCAATAGTCTCTGCTTTCTTGCCGTAAAATGTACCAAGAAGTTCGGGTAAGGTATAGTTCCCAAAGCGTTTCACGTATTTCGATAGCGGAACCAGAACAAACAGGCCGAGCGCTGCACTAAAAAGAAACCACAAAGCAGCCCAGCCAATTTTCTGACTAAGTTCGATGGTACCCAGAACTGCCGATCCGCCAAGAATTGTAGCCAGTAAACTTCCGGAGACCTGCATCGGCCCGGCATTTTTTCCCGCAACATAGTAGTCGTCGGGCTTTTTGATTCGAAAAGCTGAGTAAACTCCTATTCCAACGATGAACAGGAAATAAACGATTATTGTTAGTTCTGTTTGCATATTGATTGGTGCAAATATCGAAAAACTGTAACAAAAATGGTACTTTCGGTTACTTATTGGTTGTCTGCCAATTCAAAATAGTGCTTGAAGCAAACGAAAATCATAAATAATCATTTAAAATTCAATTGTATGAAGAGCAATCTTTTCTTCCTTGCAGTTATCTTTCTATTTTTGTCGGCTTGTTCAACAAAAGAAAAAATAGAACCACCGATGGCAAAGAAAATTCCAAAAGAATTGACTACCCACGGACACACGCGAGAGCGGGAACGCCGGGCCTCATCATCGGCAAGGCCGAGAAAAAGATGGGCCAGACCGGCTCCGCGACCAACGAGGTCCTGTTCGAAAGCTGTCGCGTTCCCGCCAGCGCCGTCATGGGCAAGCTCAACGACGGGTTCCGCATCGCCGTCAGCGAACTCGCGGGCGGCCGCATCGGCGTCGCCGCGCTCGCCCTTGGCATCGGCCGCGCCGCGATGGAGCGGGCCAAGGCCTTCGTCAAGGAGCGCCACCAGTTCGGACGCGCGATCGCCGACATGCAGGGCATCCAGTGGATGATCGCCGACCGGGAAACGGAGCTGGAGGCCGCTCGCCTTCTGATCCTTCAGGCGGCCGCGCTCAAGGATCAGGGGAAGCCCTTCGCCCGCGAAGCCTCCATGGCCAAGCTGTTCGCGTCCGAGTCCGCGCAGCGTGCCACCTATACGGCGCTTCAACTTCATGGCGGAGCCGGCTACGTGCAGGACTATCCGCTCGAGCGTCACGCCCGCGATGCGCGTATCACCACGATCTACGAGGGAACGTCGGAAATCCAGCGCCTCATCATCGCGCGCGAGACCATGAAGATGGTCTGACACGCGGCCGGCACGAGCACCGCGCGCAGACAGGGGGCGGCCCGCGGGCCGCTCCCTGTTTCGGTTTCGCCTGCGCCGATCGGTCAGTCGGCGGGCAGGATCACCCTGTCAATCACATGGATCACGCCATTGTCGGCCTGGATGTCGGCCGTCACGACGTTCGCGCCATCCACGGTGACGCCCTGTTCGGAGCGAACCACGGTGATCGTGCGGTCGCCAGCCGCCTTGAGGGTCTCGACCTCGGTCGAGCCCGGCGCGATGTCGGCGGACGCAATGCCGGAGCCAACCACATGGTAGGACAGGATCGCCACGAGCTGATCCTTGTTCTCGGGCTTCAGCAGGTTCTCCACCGTTCCCTCGGGCAGAGCCGCGAACGCCTCGTCGGTCGGCGCGAAAACCGTGATCGGCCCCTGCGTCCCCAGGGTTTCGGCAAGACCGGCTGCCTGCGCGGCTGCGATCAGCGTGTTGAAGGATCCGGCTTCCTGGGCCGTTTCGACAATATTTGCCGCATTCGCCGCCCCGGAGAGGGCGAAAGTCATTGCAACGGCCATGCCTGTTACGGTCCTACGCATGCAAACCTCCTCGTTTCATCGTTTTGACGTTGAAATCGCGAAGCTCCTGTTGGCTTCTTGCATGGCGTTTTACGAAGCCGGCCGGGATCGGATTTTCTCCCCGTTCAACAAGAACGCGACAGATCTTCATCCAATCCACTTTGCCGCGAAACACGTATTGAACTCTTCCGCCCTCATTGCGTTTACTGGACGAGACGCGAGACAGCCCCGTTTGATCCCGGTCAAGGTCCGGCCGCCCGGATCCGCATAGATTGCAACCAGCAGTGAGCGGCTCGGCGGACAGGGTTCGCCTCCGTGTCACGCAATGGAGGGACTATCCAATGGCTATCAAGGACATCCTCACGCTGGTCGATCTCGCCGGCAAGCAGCACGCGGCGCGCGCGGCCCTGGACCTCGCGGCACGTTGCGATGCCAATGCGACCGGGCTGACCATCGCGTTCGAGCCGGTCGTGCCCGGCTTCGTTGCGGCACCGATGCCCGCCGACTACATCGAACTGGCGCGCAATCAGGCGCTCAAGGCCGCGCAGGACGCGGGCAAGACGTTCAACGACATGGCCCGCATGGCCGGTGTGAAGGCCGAGGTCCGCACCGCCGAGATGATCACCGGTGGCTCGGCCGAAGCAGTGCTTGCCCATTGCCGCCTGACCGACCTCGTCGTTGTCGGGCAGGAGAACCCGGACGAGCCGGAACCCATGCGCGAAATGCTCATCGAATCGATCCTGTTCGAATCCGGCGTACCGGTTCTCGTCGTCCCCTACATCGGTGGCACGCTGCCGCTGAAGAATGTCATGGTGGCCTGGGACGGCAGCCCGACGGCAAGCCGCGCCGTGCACGCGGCAATGCCGATGCTGCAGATGGCCGACAAGGTCACCGTCATGATCGTGGAAAACGGCCGGCGCGCGCATGGAGAACCGGGCACCGACATCGCCACCTACCTCGCCCGCCACGGCCTCGATGTCACGATCGACGTGGTTCCGCGCCCGAGTGGTGGCGTCGCGGACGCGATCCTCAACTATGTGTCCGACAGATCCATCGACCTCGTCGCCATGGGCGGCTACGGCCACTCGAGAATGCGCGAGTTCCTGTTCGGCGGAGCGACGCGCGAGATCCTCGGCTCCATGACCGTGCCCGTCCTGATGGCCCACTGACCATCCGAAAGGAGCGGCCGCTGTCGGCGTTCCTTTCGCACGTCAACGTGCCTGGAGGTATCCTGAGGGGATGCGACAGGCGCGGGGACGCCGCCGTGCGGGGGGATGGCGGCGTCCCGACCCTCTCCGGCGCCCGGGCTGGCATCGCGGGCTGGAAGCTGCCGAAAGGCTGACACAGACTTCGGGAAGGATGGATGCGGAACGAAAGGACCCACCGTGACGATCCGAAACCTCGAAGGACTGTTCCGTCCAAGCTCCATCGCCGTCGCCGGTCCGAGCAGACTGCCCGCGGGCGCGCTTGAACTCCTGCTGGACCGCCTCGCCCGCAGCGGCTTTTCCGGTCCCCTGTCCCTGGTCAGCGGCAGCGACGAGGACCTGGCAGTCCTTCCCGAAGGCATCGCGCACGCCGGTTCCATCGGGGACCTGCCCTCCCCTCCCGACCTGCTTATCCTGACAGGCGCACCGGACGGCGCGGCAGACCTGATTTCCACCGCGGGCGCGGCGGGAACGCGCGCGGCCATAGCCCTTTCGGCCGGATACGACAGGTGGAGCGAGGACGCCTCGCGCGCCGCCCTGCTGGCCGCGCGCCCGCATCTTCTGCGCCTGCTGGGCCCTGGAAGCCTTGGCGTCGCGGCGCCAGCCGCCCGGCTTGCCGCACATCTTGGCGCGTGCGAGGCGGAGCGAGGAGACCTGGCCTTCATTGCGCGCTCAGGTACCGTGGTGAATGCGACGCTCTCATGGGCACACGCCAACGGCACCGGATTTTCCGGCATTGTTTCGCTCGGACAACGCTCCGACGTGGATGCCTCGGACCTGCTCGACTGGTTTGCAACCGACTACCGCACACGGGCGATCCTGCTGCATCTCGAAACGATCGTGAACCCTCGGAAATTCCTGTCCGCCGCCCGGGCGGCTGCACGATCAAAGCCGGTTGTGGTTCTGCGCTCCGGGGCAAGCCGCGAGCGCCCCCTTGACGGCATCACCCATGCCGGGCGCATCGCCCGCCCCGATGCGGTCTTCGACGCGGCGCTGGCGCGCGCGGGCGTGCTCAGGGTGGACACTCTCGACGAGATGTTCGAGGCCGCGGAAACGGTGAGCCGGATCAGGCCGATCAGCGGCAGACGCCTCGGCATCGCCGCAACCGGAGGCTCGCTGGCAACCCTGGCGGGCGATCACCTCAAGCGGCTCGGCGGTGAACTCGCCGACCTGACGGAAGAGACAGCGGTCACGCTCGCGCCCCTACAAAGACCAGGTGTCAGCGGCGCGAACCCGCTCACCCTCGACGAGACCGCGCCGCCGGAAAGCTATGCCAAGGCAGCCGCCACCATGCTGGGCGACCCCAATGTGGATGCGGTGCTCACCGTGGTTGCCCCCTCGCCCTTCGTCGACATGGGCGAGACGGCGGACGCCCTTGCCGCGCTGGCAGCGCCCGGACGCGGCGGCC
>JBNNDZ010000277.1:0-6347 GCA_050285865.1 Puniceicoccales bacterium | reverse complement strand
GATTGTGCCTGTGGCTCTGTCATAGGTGTTTTTGATGATATAAAACCAAAACTCCCACCGTTAGCAAGTGTTCTAGCGTTTAAAGTTCTTGCACTGTTGCTAGATTGAATGTTTATTAGTGCAGATTTTAAAGGTGATCGTCCAACTCGAGGACAATGCCAGCACTGCCGCACTCGCCAGTGCGCTCAAGCCCGACGGATATCACCTAGTCGCGCGCGGCGAAACCTCAGATCAGCTCATCATTTCCCTGCCCGATCAAGCACCGGAAAGCGTCCAGATCGCCATGGAGCGCATCAAGGCATTACCCGACGTAATCGGGGTAACGCCCCTTTACTACGACGGCCAATAGCGCCTCAATCCCACACTGGCGCAAACACCGAAGCCGGCAACCAACCAAGTTTGTCGTCGCCCACGGTGACTAGATAATAGTCACCACGTTGTTTGCGGATGTGCGCCAGTTCACCGGCTTTCACTGATCCTGCCGCGGGACTCGTCTTCGTCGGGGCAATGGAGAGCGTCGCTTCATCGGACAGCACCACCCCGTAGGCTGCTCGCACATGCCAGCCATACAAACCGAGGGCACTCACCGTGAGAACGACCAGCGATAAGGCCGTCAGCCCGCCCCGCAATGGCCCCTTCCAACGATACAGGCGAGGCACGATAAGCAGGATAACACTCGCCCAAAATGAAAGAACAGCCAACCAGGCCCAACCATCGGCGGAAAGCCGATCCGCAAGGATCGACGTCCACGACCACGCAGGCGGAGTTATATCCGCCGCCTCCCGGGTGAGCTCCAAATTTGCGCGGATATCCGGATTGCGTGGTGCTAATGCAATTGCCTTTTCGTAGTGTAAAATTGCCGGACCGTAGTCCGCCAATTGATAAAACGCATTACCGAGATTGTAATGTACGTTGGCCGACTGATGCTCAGGCAAAAGCTGCTGATAAGTCGCAACCGCCTTTTCGTAGTCGCCTTCGTCGTAGTAACGATTTGCCTCTGCAAACACGCCAGCTGGATCACTGACATCGGCATGAGCGCAAAGCGTCGCCAGCAGAAGCAAAAGCCACGTAACTTTGGAATGCAAAGTATTCATTTCGCGTCACCTCCGAGTATGTTCAAGGATTGCTCCAAGCGTTTACTTTCCGATGCAAAGTCAATTCCGGCTCCACTCATTCCACTAAAACGAATCGCATCGCCAGCCTCAAAGAACTCCCGTAACGTGCAACGCTGCACTTCGTCCAAACCTTGCCGAGCCGCGATAGAATCAACTTCTGCTGCGGTCAATGACTCTGGTGCTGCCGCAACATGACGCCCTGCGGCCGCCTGCACGCCCCGTTGCGCAGCCGCATAAAATGCGGCGGCATCCTGCCTGGCAGCCGCCTGACGCGCATGCTGCAGTTCCTGCTTCATCATTTGAGCTGACCGGACGCGTCGCGCGTAGACCGCATCGTTCTCCAAGCGCAATTCCTTGCGGCGGCGCACGACAAACAAACCAAGCGCCAACGCCGGTAAAACTTGCGCCCCCAGGAAAATTGGATTCGTCACGATGGGTCGAATCGAACGTACCCATGGTCCCTCGCTACTCGCGATGGGAAGTAATTCAGGACCACGTCGCGCTTCAACCGGATTGCGCACCTTGGGAGCTGGACGCTTCGCGTTTGGATTAGGCCTAACCGTGACAGCCTCACCGGGGATCGGGAGCTCAACGTATTTTGCCGTGTCGGGGTTGAAAAAATTAAATGCGATTTCCGGCGTTTCGAGGTCACCGGCATCGCGCGGAATGATGGTGTATTCAAACGTTTTCACACCAGTGTAGCCCGTCGCATCCGCAGCGCGAAACGCAGTTTCGGGTTCGTAATCGCGCCAGCTATCGGAGGTCGCTAAAACCGGCGGCTGCATCCGATCAAAGTTTCCTTGCCCACGCACAACGAGTGTCATCGTCACCGGTTCGCCCGCCATCGGTGTCGTCGTGGAAAGCCGCGGCTGATCCACCGTAAACATGCCAATGCCACCGGTAAATCCAGCCGGCTTATTCTCCGTCGGGAGCGGCAAAATTTCCAGATCTTCATGCTCCGTGTAAAGACTCACGCGTTGCTGATTGAAACTGCTCGGAAAGGAGCCGCCAAAGAGCTGTTCAATCCGCGACATCGGTTCACGTGCGGAGCTGGAGGAGGCCATCCCCACCACTAGATCGAGCTGAATCACCAGTGGCTGAGGCCCCGTTTTCAGCGGCGTGATCATCACATCCCAACTGTATTCCAACAGCACGCGGCCATCTTTCTCCACCATTTTGGCCGGTGTCTCATCAAAATCACCGACTCGGAACGCGTCCCCCTCTTTGATCGAAATCGGGCGATTTGTACCGCCACGGACGCTGCGAACGCGTTGGTCGTCCACGAAAAGTTTCAACTTCGCCAAGACTGCCTCGCCGACATAGTGATTTTCGCGCGGCAACTCCAACTCAGCAAAAAGTGCGGCCTGGTCGCGGCCATCGGCTCCCTGTGCATTATGCTCCAACACTTTGACTTTGGCCGCAGGTATCGTCACCTGCTGCCCGGCAACCGAGACGTTAAAAGCAGGCATGGTGTATTCGCCGGCTCCTTTTGCCCGCACCATAAACTGGTAGGTCTGCCGAATCGTCTGTTGAAATCCACCAGAGCCAACATTCATTTCGCGGCCACTGCGCGTGCCGACATACTGCACCTCCAGCCCTTCAACGCTGGGAATGCTCAACGACTCCAGCCGCGGATCGATCTCCGAACTGCTCAAGGTAAATTGATACTGGATCGAATCCCCCTCGCGTACTAGCGGCGGATCGAACGTGCTGATCGCAGTCACCGCCTGAGCCCAACTCGACGTGCCAGTCAGGAAAAAACCGACAGCGATCATCAACGCGAAATGTAACGGTCTGATGTTCATTACCAATCCTTTCGTTTGCCTTCTTCGTCACGGTTAGATTCCCGGCGACCATAGCCAGACACCGGAAGTTTCTTCTCACTACCCTTCAAAGACTCAAGTAAACGGCGGGCATCTTCTCGCGACATCACTCCAATTACAGCCCCTTCGGTTGGCTCACCTTCACCCTCCTTGCCTGCCTGTGCCATGGCCGCAGCTTGCTCGGCAGCAGCTTGCGCATCCTCCTCGGACACACGCATACTGGGCTCTTCGTCTTCTCCCGATTCGCCGGATTCCTCACCCGATTGAGACTGCGGTTGCTCCGCGCCTTCTTCCTGCTGTTGGCCCTGATTCATGGCGTCGATCATCTCGTCAACTTCTTCGGAAGAACGCTCTTGTCGCTCGCCATCTTCACCGGATTGCTGCTCTCCCGATTCTTGCCCAGACTGTTCATCACCCTGCTCGCCGGACTCTTCATCTCCAGACTGTTCACCTTCCTCACCAGCCTGCTGCTCCTCTCCGGATTTTGAAGGATCTTGATTTTGCTCCCCCTGCTCACCGGACTGCTGTTGATTCTGCTCACCGGATTGCTCCTGGTTTTGCTGATCCTGTTGCCCCTGTTGATCCTGATTTTGCTGATCCTGATTCTGCTGGTCTTGATTCTGCTGGTCTTGATTCTGTTGGTCTTGATTCTGTTGATTCTGATCCTGACTTTGCTCGTCGAGTAATTCGCGCAGCTTTTCAATGAGTTCTTCCAAGGCAGGAATGTCTACCTCGTGTTGCTGCTGCGCACTCTCAAGCTGACGCAGGTCACGCTCCAATGCAGTTAACTTTTCGCTAACGTAATTAAAGTTGTGTGCGGCATCTGCGCCAGCGGGTTTGAGTTCAAGTGAACTGGCAAAATCATCCTTGGCCGATTTCCATAATTTTTCAACGGGCTTGGCCACGGCCTGCACAGCGGCATTGGCCTTCTTTGCTTCCTCGGCACCGGTCTTGGCTTGTTCGGCGAGTTGAATCGCCTGCTGGACCTGTTGCTGGGGCGGAGCTTGACGCTGGGCCAGTGCCAGCACGCTATTGCCTTGGGTCAAAGCAAGCGCACTCTGCTGATTCGCCTGCTGACCTTGCTCAACGACCGAGGTGGGATCCGCATCCGCAAGCTTGGCTTGGCCATCAAGGAAACGGACTGACCCCAGGTTATAGAATACATCGGCCTGAAGGTCGAAATCCGTTGTCGCTAATGCCTGCATATAGGCAGCCTGTGCCGCGGCTGGTTGCTCCAACGCCTGCATGGCATTCCCCAAATTATAAGCGGCCTTGGCATTGAGCGGATCTGCTTCCAATTCCGCCCGAAATAGTTCTGCCGCCACATGGTAATCGCCATTCTGGAAAAGCTTTTCTCCCGCGCGCACGGAGGCGGACAAGTCATTTGCGCTCATCAACGCAACAGTGCCCAAGATTAACAAAGCCACGATCTTCGAGACTTTCGGAGGTGAAACTACGGGCGCTTTGGCTTTGCGACGCAAAGTGTTTCGACGGGTTCCAATCAACGGTTCCCAAGCCAGCAAAACGATCGCTATACCCAGCGGCCATTGGAAACGCTCCAGCCATTCACGTTGCATTTGCGCAGAAAGTTCGTGCTCCGGCACGGCTTCGAGACCCGCCTCATAAACCTGTTCTAAACCATAACCGGTCGCTCCCAACGGTGTATAAAATCCGTTAGTTGTTTCCGCAATCTGGGTCAGGGTGTCTGCATCTAGCTTGGTGCGGACGAGCTCCCCTTCATCATCGCGAAGATACTCAAGCTGGCCAAAGCGGTTACGTACCGGAATCAATGCGCCCTCGGTCGTGCCCACACCAACGGTATAAAGTGTTACCCCATTTTCCGCAGCTTCCTTTGCACGCACAATGCCGTCATCTTCAAGGTCTTCACCATCGGTTATCAGCACAATAATTTTGTAATTATTGTCGTCCGAAAACGCCGCTTCAGACTCCGTAATGGCACGCGCGATGTCGGTGCCACCGAGCGCAATCACATCCGTATTCACCGCCTCCAACGACTGTCGGAATGCATCATAATCGAGAGTCAATGGGCATTGGAGAAATGCATTCCCGGCAAATGCGACGAGGCCTACGCGGTCACCCTCCAGCTTTTCCAAGAAGTCCAAAATCGCGAACTTGGATCGGTCGAGCCGGTTCGGCTTGATGTCCTGCGCCAGCATACTTTTGGAAACATCGACCGCGAACATGATATCGATGCCCTTGCTCTTGGTTTCACGCCAATTAAAGCCCCATTGCGGACGTGCCAGCGCGAATAAAACCAACATTAAGGCGATCAGCAAAAGGATGTTTTTAAACTGGCGTCGCGCAGGGCTGTAACTGGCCAACAATTGCTTGACCAAACGGTCCGATGCGAACTTGCGAACCAGGTTCTTCCGCGAACGCGAAGACGCTGCAAACAACGCACCGAGCAGGATCAACCCGACGGGAACGGCGATCAGCCAACTGGGATGTTCAAAGTTCATGGCAGGCGTTTAAAGCGGGTGTTACCAAGAAGTTGTTCCAGAGCAAGGAAGCACAAACCCAGTAAAGCGGGCCAGAAAAACAGCTCTTCGTATTCGGCGTAATGTTTGAGCTTAACTTCGGTCTTCTCGAGTTGATCAATATCGTCGTAAATTGCGGCCAGTTCCTGAGCATTGGTTGCCCGATAAAATTTCCCATTCGTAATATCGGCTACTTTCTGGAGCGTCTCTTCATCAACGTAGCTCTGCTGGTAATGCGACGGCACGACGTTGCCATTGTTATCGCGCAGCGGCGTCCCATTGCTGTCAACACGCGGCACTGGAACCCGCCCCGAGCGCCCGGCTGCAATGGTGTAAATTTTCACATCGAAAGCCTCTGCAGCCTCAGCGGCGGCAATGGGCGGCAGTTGCCCCACGGTGTCCTCCCCGTCGGTAAGCAGCACCACGACCCGACTCTTCGCCGGCAAGTCGCTCAAGCGATTGGCACTCATTCCGATAGCCGGGCCAATCGCTGTGCCCGTGCTGTCAATCAGACCAATCTCCAGACGTTCAAGATTCTTGCGCAGCCAGTCGTGATTCAACGTTAGTGGGCTAACCAAGAACGGTTGCTTCGCAAAAGCGATCAGGCCAATGCGGTCATTCGGGCGGCGTTCAATGAATTCGCCGATGACGCGTTTCACGATGTCCAACCGAGTGGCAAGATCTCTTTGTGTTGCAAAGTCCAACGCATTCATCGACCCGGAAACATCAACCGCCAGCACGATATCGATGCCACTCGACTCGACTTCGGAATGACCTTTACCCAATTGCGGCCTAGCCAGCGCAAAGATCAACGCAGCCAGTGCCAAAAGTCGCAATAGGAACAGCCAACCACCAGCGCGGCTTTTGGCCTGTTTCGCGACATCCCTCGCGATTGCAGTGGAGGAAAACAG
>JBNNDZ010000276.1:0-4283 GCA_050285865.1 Puniceicoccales bacterium | reverse complement strand
TTCCTGATCGAGCTTGATCGCATGATCGAGCGCATTGATCCCCGCCGCGCCTACCACTGCTATGCAAGCCAATGCCGTCGGCACAAACCAGAACGAATGCAGGATCTTGAGGAAGATGGATTTAATGGCGAAATACATCAGCGAACTAAGCGTCACCCTAAAGCCATAACCCATGAAGTCACGCCAAAGCTCGCGCTGTTCAATCCGGTAGGGAGGCTTGGCCTCAAGCTCCACAGCATCACGCCGGTAGCGACCGACCTCCGGGCGGCCACCGCATTACGCAAGATACGTCGCGCAGAACACACCACACGGTAGCGGCCGACCTCCGGGCGGCCACCGCATCACGCAAGATACGTCACATTGGATACATCACGCAGATTACACCACGCGGTAGCGGCCGACGTCCCCGTCGGCCACAGCCTGCCTTTGCCGGTCGTTTTCACCGGCGAATCAAGGATGGCGGAAAATCAATCCTTTGGTCACGGCCTACATTGTGGCCGCCCGGAGGTCGGCCGCTACCAAATTAGATAGATTAGATAAGCCGCAGCGGATGGCTGGATCGCGATAGATAAGTCGCAGCGTTCACAACACGCGGAGGCTTGAGGCCAAGCCTCCCTACCTACGGCGTATTCGTTGTGTGATTGCGCGGATCTGCCTAATGCGCTTGATATCTAGTGCTTGAAGTGGCGCTGGCCGGTGAAGACCATGGCCATGCCGCGCTCGTCGGCGGCGGCGATGACTTCCTCGTCCTTGACCGAGCCACCTGGCTGAATCGCGGCCTTCGCGCCCGCTTCGGCGGCGGCAATCAGGCCGTCGGGGAACGGGAAAAATGCGTCCGAGCAAACCACACTACCGTCGAGCGAGAGGCCCGCCTCGCCCGCCTTCCAGACGGCGATTTTGCTGGAGTCCACGCGGGACATCTGCCCGGCACCCACACCCAGCGTGCGCTCGGCGGTCGAGTAAACAATGGCGTTGGACTTCACGTGCTTGACCACGCGCCAGCCGAAGAGCATCGCCGCCCATTCCTCGTCGGTGGGCTGACGCTTGGTGACGACCTTGAAGTTGCGCGGGTTGATTGGCTTCTGGTCGCGGTCCTGGAGGAGCACGCCGCCGATCACGCTCTTGACCTCCTGCAGGGAGTCAGCGCGGAGCCAGTCGCGGGCGACCATCAAGCGGAGGTTCTTTTTCTTGGCAAAGATTTCACGGGCCTCAGCGGTGAACTCCGGTGCGATGATGACCTCGCAGAAGATGCTGGAGATGATTTTCGCCAACTCGGCGTCAAGGGTCTTGTTCATCACGATGATGCCGCCGAAGGGGGCCTGCTGGTCCGTCGCAAAAGCCTGCTTCCACGCCTCGGTGAGGTCGAGGTGGGAGGCCACACCGCACGGGTTAGTATGCTTGAGAATGGCCAGCGTCGGCTTCTCGAACTCGCCAATGAGGTAAGTCGCCGCAGTGATGTCGATGATGTTGTTGTAGGAAAGTTCCTTGCCCTGAAGCTGCTCGAAGCACTCGTGAAAACGGCCATATAGCGCCGCCTTCTGGTGCGGATTTTCGCCGTAGCGGAGCGTTTGCGCACGCTTCAGATTTACATTGATCTGGGTCGGGATGCCGAGCTCGCCACCTTCGATTTCCGGAGCGAGCTTGCTGTCCAGGTAGTTGCTAATCGCAGCATCGTAGGCAGCGGTGCGCTGGAAGGTCTTGAGCGCCAACTCGCGGCGAAGCGCAGTCAGGGCCTCATCGCCGTCCTTCATTGCGGCGAGCACGCGGTCGTAATCGGCCGGGTCGCAGACGACGCTCACGCTGGCGTGGTTCTTGGCTGCGCTGCGAAGCATGGACGGGCCGCCGATGTCGATATTCTCAATAGCGTCGGCGAAAGTCGCGTCGCGGTTGGCAACGGTGGCCTCGAACGGGTAAAGGTTCACGCAGACCAGGTCGATCATGCCAATGCCGTGCTCGCGCGCCTGGGCGAGGTGGTCCTCCTTGTCACGGCGGCAAAGCAGACCCCCGTGGATTTTCGGGTGCAGCGTCTTGATGCGGCCTTCCATCATTTCCGGAAAGCCGGTGTAATCGCCGACCTCGGTGACAGGCAGGCCGGCCTCGGCCAGAATCTTGGCGGTGCCACCAGTGGAGAGGATCACGTAACCGTGCTCCTTGACGAGGGCAGTGGCGAATTCCACCACACCAGCTTTGTCACTGACCGAAATAAGGGCTTGCTTGGACATGCCGACGATTTGCGAGCGCACAGGCAGCCGAGGCAACGAAAAAGGCGGTATTGGGCAAAACTTTGCCCGCAGTTAATAATTTTAAGGGAAATGATATAAACCAGCCTCCCCTCCGACTAACATCCTCTCCCATCATGAATTCCCGTCTACGATCTCATTCCGCTTTCACTTTAGTCGAACTACTCACGGTCATCGCCGTGATTGGCATTCTCGGTGCCCTCATTTTCGCAGCTCTTGGCAGTGCCCAGAAATCCGCTCAGCGTGCCGGCGGGGCCAATGTGCTGCGCCAAACCGGGGCCGCCATCAAACTCTACGCGCAGGAAAACGGCGGCTCCCTGCCCGGCCAAGTCCCAATTTACGAGGAAAACGAAACCGAGCGCCTGAGCTACAAGCTCGCCCCCTACCTCGATGTGCCCAAACAAACGACCGGCAAGCTGCTCGTGGAAGGCCTCGTTCCTCCTGCTTTCCCTATCGACGAACTGGGCTCCGAACCGCGCACATTCATCGTCAATGACGATGCAATGAACCCGAACAACAACTCGCGATTCAATCCCTGGGGCTCCCACCCTGACATAGCAGATCCCAGCGACCCCACCGCTTCCACCCCGCATAATTACTTCAAACTCGTCTCCCCTGCCCGCACCTGGGCAGTAATGGACGTCGACCAAGAACACCCGCGCGTCGCCGCCGGTTGGGCCAGCAGCACCCCGGAAAAACCAATCCACGGCTCCGTGCGCCACGCCCTCTTTTTCGACGGCCACGTGGAAGCCGTGCCGCTCGATTACGAGCTATGATTTGACGAGGTGGCGGCCGCCGCGCATCCCACCACTAATCCATCACGATTGGTAGGGAGGCTTGGCCTCAAGCCTCCGCCACGCAACCCAAGCTCTCACTCCATCAAATATTGGCCATTGTCCGGCGGCATCGATCTGCCTGCGAAATTACCCCTCAAAGACTGGCCATGCCCGACGAGGACGTCGGGCGCTACCTTTGACGTGAAGGGATCGACGGGGGACGTCGACCGCTGCCTCATTTATTGCGAGCCCTACTGCGGACCCATGTCGATTTCGGTGACATTGCCTTCGGTGGCGGGGCTATCACCTTGGCCATCAGCATATTCCCACTCCGGCTGGTCAGATGATGCACTCTCATCACCGGACGGCGCAGGTGCTGGTTCTTCCACCGGGGCTGGCGCTCCCTGGGCATCATCACCCACGTATTCCCAGCCCTCAGATTCAGCCCGTGAACGACTGTCCTGGTAGGAAGGTGCATCACTGCGGTAAGAGCGCTCCTGCGCATAATAAGTGGACGCCGAATCCGCCGTGGTGCGTGTTTGCCCGTGGCGACTGGGGCCAATGGCGTTCACAAAGCCGCTTGCTTCCCGCGAACGCGTGCGGTCGTAAGCGCTGGCGCGGGCGTAGTCGCGCTCGGCATACTCGGAGCCATGATCGGCTTCCGACTGCGCGTTCGGGTATTGCTCATCGGTGGTGCAAGCCGTCAAAAGAGCGGCCAATCCAAGGTAAACGAGGTGCTTCATTGCAGTAAAAAATGGAGGTTGGTGTTTCGTTTATCCTCCACGGATAGCGACCTAACCGCCCAGTTTCAACCGCGAAACGATCTTCAGCGTGAAAGAACCGCCAGCGGCCTTGACAGACTGGCCTCAGCGGGTCTAATTTGGAATGTTTCTAAATAACGAGACTCATGGGTAAGACGCTTTTCAAGAAGGTTTGGGACCAACACAACGTCCGGCAATTGCCGAACGGCCAAACACAGTTGTTCATCGGCACGCACCTCATTCACGAGGTGACCTCGCCGCAAGCCTTCGGCATGCTCCGTGAACTCGGTCTCCCGGTGAAGTTCCCCAAGCGCACCTTCGCCACCGTTGACCACATCGTCCCGACCAACGAAGCCGTCGAGCCCTACAGCGACCCGCTGGCCCAGGCCATGATCGTGGAACTGCGTAAAAATTGCGCGGACAACGGCATTGAATTTTTCGACACCAACACCGGCAAGCAGGGCGTCGTCCACATCGTGGGCCCCGAGCAGGGCATCACCCAGCCC
>JBNNDZ010000275.1:0-4663 GCA_050285865.1 Puniceicoccales bacterium | reverse complement strand
GGTCGGCACGGACAATACCCGGTGGCATGGCTGGAAGCAGGGCGTGTATGATACGGAGGAAGGCGTGCATCCCGGGGATGAAGTCATCCGCACGGGCGAGGACTTCTCGGCGCAGTTTGATGAACTGCAAATCAAGGAGGGGGAGCCAATCGATTGGAAAACATTTGTGGGCAATGTGAACTATGCTGGGGGAGGGGATCCGGGCGTCGTGGACTTTGCGCAAATCACCTACTTCAATGGCGGTGAAGTCGCCTATGGCCTGCGCTGGATTTACAGTGAGCACGCGCGCCCCGTGGATTTAGGCGTGCAGCGAACGGCATTTGCAGGCGTGATCCACGTCCAGCTCTGGCTCAATGGAGCGGAAATTTACGATGGTAACCCGGCGAAGGATAAAGCTCCGCCCACGCGAACCGAGCTCAAGCCGGGATGGAACTTACTCTCGTTCAAAAGCAACTTTATGCAGTGGCAATGGCAGATGAAGATTGCGCTCGAAGGCGTTGATGGCGACTCACTGGACGATCTCCGCTACGCGATCACGCCGCCGCGTTAATCAGTCAACGGCCTTACATCGATAAGCTCCATTTGCTGATTCAACCGCTCGGCGTTGGGCAACTGCGCTTCGAGTGATTCCAATCGATTCCAGGCATAAGCAGTCGCCCGGCGTGCGGCTTGCGCTAAGGGCTCGCGGCATTGAACCCCTTGCAGGTAGCCAGCAAGTAACGAGTCACCGGCACCCACTGTGCTGATTACTTTGGCCTTTGGCGGCTGGGCAATACATTCGCCCTCTGCGGTTAAAAACAACGCTCCCTGACTGCCCATCGAGACGATTAGCTCCGTGGATGAGCGCTGACGTAATTCGCGCGCGGCGTCACGAATTTGGTTCACCGATTCCAGAGGATGCCCGAACAATTCAGCCAGTTCGTCATTGTTGGGCTTGGCGAGGTCTGCCTTGGCATCAATTGCGGCCGCCAGGGCCTTGCCGCTGGTATCGACCGCCACAAGTCCACCTTTGCGGTGAACCTCATGAATCAATTTTGTCAGGAAGTCGGGCGCGACCCCTTGGGGCAAGCTGCCTGCGACCACCACCCATTGGCCCGGTTTGGTTAGGCCCTCAATGGATTGAATAAGCGCATTTTGGTGAACCTGCGTTGGCTCGGCACCGGCAAAGTTGATGTCAGTTGTCTCGCCCTGCGCGGTGTCGACAATCTTGATTCCGGTGCGCGTTTCGCCAGGTATTCGGACAAAATGGTCCGACAGCATGTGCTGTGTGAAATGCTCTTCAAAAAGATCGATGTTCCCATCGCCGAGGACACCGGTGACGGCTACCCGTGCTCCGCCAAGGGCCAGCATGGTTGCCACATTGATACCTTTACCGCCCGCCTGGCGGTGAGAGGCATCACTCCGGTGAACGCTCCCGGGGCGTAACCCGTTTACGAAAACCGTGTGATCGATGGCAGGGTTCAGGGTGACGGTAATGAAGTCGTGTTTACTCATGCATGTAGGAATCGAACTCAGTTGAGTATGCAAACAAGGTCCAGTGATGCAACGCAAGGTGACCGATTGGGGCTCGCTATATAGCCTATATTTTCAAATTATTAGGTTTTGCATTTTCAGTGAAGTATTGCGGCGCATTCGACAAAATATTCTGTGGCATCGTGTTGGTGCTGGTGCTGGGAGCGGTGACGCTGCTTGCTGGCGATGCTTGGTCCCATCTTTTTTGGAGCATCGCACTGTGGATGTTTTTCGGTTACTTTATTGGTGCCAGTGTTCTCGGCTGCGCCTTTGGCCGCTCATGTGATTATCGTCCTTTTGCGTGGCGGGTGCCATTCTTGGCGGCGATATCGGAAGGCCTCATCAGCTATGGACTAGTCGTTGTCGCCTTGATTGCGTTTTACAGCACTACGAGCGTCTGGGGGGGGCTTGGGATTTCGTTCCCTATCGCGGTACTGGCCCTGAATATTTCGCACCGCTTCCTCAACTGGCTTTTCGCTGACTTGGGCGAGTGCGCTTTATTGAACCAGAAAACGGATGGGCCACAAGTCATCGTGTGGAGTGTCAACTACCACCCTGAGCCAACGGGCATTGGCCCGCAGACTACGCGTATGGCCGAGGCGCTTGCCGCTAGCGGGCATGTGGTGACGGTCGTGACGACATTTTCCTACTACCCATCGTGGGTCAGGGATGAACGCGACGCTCGCCGGGTATACCGCGCCGATGCGCACCAAGGCGTTGCGATGCTGAGGTGCTGGCTATACGTGCCGCGACGGCCAACTTTTATACGGCGTGTAGCTCAGCAAATCAGCTTCATCGTCAGTTCCGGCATTCCAATGCTGTTATTGCCAGCGCCGAGTTATTACATTGGCGTTTCGCCGCCATTGCTAACCGGCGTCCTGTTGCGGGTCATCGCATTCATCAAAGGATGCCCGTATCTCGTGCATGTGCAGGACGACGAAATCGGGGCTGCTGCTGAGACATCCAACGTGTCCGATTTTGCCCTAAGTTGGCTGCGGCGTATTGAGCGGTTCGGGCTCCGGGGCGCTCGTGTTTTATCGACGATTAGCCCCGTTATGCGCGAAAAGCTAGTGGCACATGCGGGCATTGCAGAAGCCAATGACGCGGCGTTGATTTTAGGAAATGTCGCCCATGCATCACCTAGGCCAGCCGAGAAATCCGTCCAAGCGCTCCGGGCGACTTTTCCCACTAAATGCCTGCTGGTATATACGGGTAACTTGGGCGACAAGCAGGTGCTGGACGATGTTGTGCGGGCCGCATCGAAGTTTTCGCGGGAAGAACTTATTCTGAAAATTTGCGGGGAGGGTGCCCAGCGCGACAGCTTGGAAAAGATCGTCCAAAGTTGCGCCTCAGATAACATCATCTTCGACACCCTGTTGCCCAATGAAGAACACGAAAGGCTGCTGGCCGCAGCGGATGTCTGCTTGCTTTCCGAGAAAACTCATCGCGGCGAATGGCTGACGCCCGGTATCTGTTTCCCGAGCAAAATGCATTCTTACCTGAAGCACGGTAAACCGCTGGTTTACTATGGGAGCAGCCAGGCCGAGGTTGCGCGCGTGATTGCCAAATGGCATTGCGGCTTTGCGCTCAAAGAAACCCAGGATGCCTTTGCCTTGCTCAAGGAGACATTGGCTGCCGATGATTTGCCCATACGTGGAGCCAATGGGCTGGCCTATCTCGATGCGTTTAACCGCGATTTTGCAATTGAGCCCTGGATCAAACAGGTTGACCAACGAATGACCGCGCAAGCTGGTTCATTCACTGCCACCGCACAAAAATCGCACAACAAGCCCCCCAATATCCTGGGCAACCTCACCGAATTCCTGGCCGTAACGACTTATACTTTGCTCGTGATCTTGGTTAAAGTTTTCAGACGACCTTGGAGTCGTTGATCTCACGACGCATACTCGGTTTGTCGTATTGGTATTCAGCCAACGAATTTGTGTGCAGCGCGTCGAATGGCGGAGAGGGAGGAGTTAAATTACGAACACTTTTTTCGAACGATTTGATGGTTAGGTTTCTCGAGATTTACTCAGCGACTTCAAAGTTTCAATGTCGCCTTGAATGAGAGCCAACTTCTTTGCTCGCGACCATCTCTTGAGTTGGTGCTCACGACTTGTGGCCGCCTGGAAAGCCATAGGACCTTCGAGATAAACCAATTCAAACTCTTTTATCTGCCTAGTCTGCCGAGCGCCTATCCCATCGATATGGCGTTTTAAGCGTTTAGCGACATTATGAGTCATGCCTACGTATAGCGTCCCGTTGTGCATGAACAGGATGTAAACCCATACAAGCCCTTCGACAGGCTCAGGGCATTCGACGCGCATGATGCCTTCGGGAAGTTCCACAACTTAATCCATCTGATCGGCGTGCCATGAGCAAGCGACGTTTACGGAGCGCGTCGAATGGCGGAGAAGGAGGGATTCGAACCCCCGGTACCGTTACCGGCACAACTGATTTCGAGTCAGTCCCATTCGGCCACTCTGGCACTTCTCCTTGAAAAACGGAGCATGAAAGTGGTCCATGAAGCGTTTGGCAAGCCTAGAGTCGAAATTTACTCGTAAGATAAAACCTGCTCGGTGGCCTGATCAAAGAGCGCAATTTTCTCCGGCTCGAAGCGCAAATGCACTGTCTCACCGATGGTAAAGGCGTGGTTGGCCTCTACGCGGGCGATGAATGCAGTCTGTGCGCCGGTATTGAGGTAGAGGAAGGTCTCGGAACCCATTGGCTCGGACACGTCGATTGTGGCGGCAATGCTGCCCTCGCTGGCGTTATTTGTCACTTCAATATGCTCCGGGCGAATGCCCAAAATAGTGGCACGAGCTGACTGATTTCCAGCGGCTTGATGGAACCGTTCATCGAGTTTGAGACGAAAACCTGGCGCGCCGCTGACAGATGATTCGACAAAAAATGCACTGCAATTTTCGATTATGCAATGTCCGCTGAAAAAGTTCATCGGCGGGCTGCCGATAAAGCCGGCGACGAACAGGGTTTGCGGGTTGTTGTAAAGTTGAAGCGGTTCGTCGACCTGCATGATGTGGCCGTCCTTCATCACGCAAATGCGGTCGCCCATCGTCATGGCTTCGACCTGATCATGCGTGTCGTAGATCATCGTGTCGTCGAGGAGATTGTGCAGGCGTGAGATTTCCGT
>JBNNDZ010000274.1:0-3254 GCA_050285865.1 Puniceicoccales bacterium | reverse complement strand
TTCGTGGAAGACGCCGCGCGTCTGTTGTACGAGCAGTTTGATGCCGATGAACGTATCCGCGATTTCCAGATTGCCTGCGCCCACTTGGAATCGCTGCATTCGCACGACGCGGTGGCCGTCATCAACAAGGGCCGCCCGGGCGGTTTCGACGCCGACTTCTCCGATTTTAAAGACCTGGTTTGTTAGGTTTTTAGTTTTCGGTTTTCGAGTGTCGGTTTTCAGTTCTGAAATCGGAAAGGTGTTTCAATGCCCGATGAAATCAATCAGTCATTGGCCGCGTTTCGCCAACTGATTTCCAGTAATCGAGAACTGAAAACCGAAAACGGACAACCGAAAACCGGAAATCGCGCGCTCCCGCTGTTCCTGGCACCGATGGCGCGGTTCACGGACAGTGCTTTTCGGCAGTTGTGCAAAGAGCAGGGGGCCGACGTGATGACGACGGAATTCGTCATGGCCGAAAGCCTACTGCGCAGTGAAAAATCGTGGCGCAACGTCGACTTCACCGAGGAGCAGCGCCCGATGGGCGTGCAGATTTTTGGTTCGTTGCCGGACCGCATGGCGAAGGCAGCGCGTGCCGTGGCCGACCGCGTGCGCCCGGACTTCATCGATATCAACTGCGGTTGCCCGGCGAGTCGGGTGACGGATATCAACGCCGGTTCCTCGCTGCTGAAAGATCCGCCGCTTCTCGCCAGCATTGTTCGCGCGTGCGTTGAAGCTGTGCCGGAAATTCCCGTCACGGTGAAAATTCGGGCGGGTTGGGATCACGAGCAAATCGTTGCGCTGGAAGTTGGTGAACGGGTGCAGGAGGCCGGGGCGGTGTTGCTCGCCATCCACGGACGCACCAAGGAGCAGGGCTATAAAGGGGACGCGGATTGGGATTTGATTAACGAAGTCGCGGCTGCGCTGGAGATTCCGGTGGTTGGCAATGGCGGCATTCAAACCTGCGCCGATGTGGCGGCCCTGCGGGAGAATTCACCCGTCAGCGGGGTGATGATTGGCCGTGCGGCGCTGGGCTATCCGTGGCTTTTTGCCGAGATCAAGCACTTCATGGCCACGGGAGAAATCCCCCCGCCACCGACGCCCGAAGTGCGCTGGCAAACTATTTTTCGTTTCGTTGAATTGCTCTATGCCGGGCCGTATGCCGACAAGGCCCGTGATGATGTCGGTTGGCTCCGGGCCAAGGTCAAGGCGCTTACCAAAGACATGCCTCGCGGCCGCAAGTTGCGACCGATCCTCGACGGCATCCAGCACGTCGATGACCTTCAACACGTCGCCGCCCGCCACCTGGAAGAGTGCGCTTCGGTTGTTTAGCTACGCTGTTAGCGTAGCGCCCCCGGCTTCAGATCGAGCGCCACGCCAGATTCACGCCCGACGTTGGCCCATAGGAAGTCCGACACTGTCCCATAGGAAGTCCGACACTGTCCCATATGCAACAACTCACGGCTCCTCCCCTTTGCAAGGGGAGGTGTCTGCGCTTGCGCAGACGGAGGGGTGTTTGGGGTAGGCCCTACAATGCACGACCTCCCCGAAGCCGCTTGGTGCGCGGCTTCTCCCCTCCTTTTGAAGGAGGGGAGCTTTGCTCAGCTTGGCGTGGAAAAATGATCTTAACTCGTTGGATGATGTAGCATCCAGACTACGCGGTAAACACGCACAGGTCGCACCATTCGCCGTCGACGCGGGTGTCGAGCGTTACGTCGCCAAACTTTTCCGCCGCCATCATCGGGGCGAATTTAGCCCGGACCTCGTCCACTTCAATCGCGAGGATGCCACTCAGCGCGAGCGTGCCCTTGGGGGCGGTCGCGTTGATGAGGTCGTCGGCGTGGATTTTCAATACGTCGGCCTGAATGTTGGCGAGGATGAGGTCTGCCGCGCGGCTGTGAAGGCCGTCTTCGAGCCCGGCTTCCGCGCAGTCAACGGCGGCTTCGGGCAGCTCATTGAAGGCGACGTTTTCAATGGAAACGCGAATCGCTTCCGGGTCGCGGTCGAAGGCGTAGACGTTGTTGAAGCCCAGCTTGGCGGCGGAAATTGCCAGAATGCCCGAGCCGCATCCGGCGTCGATCATGCGGGCATTAGCGAAGTCTGCGTGCGCGTCGCGGTAGTCGATCAGGCGCTTGGCCATGAGCCGCGTGGTCTCGTGACTGCCGGTGCCAAACGCCATGCCCGCGTCGAGGTAAACGGCGGTGTGCCCCTCGGGGACATGGTATTCCTCGCGCAGCCAGACGGGGACCCAGTGCAGGTCGCGGTAGGACCAAGGCTGGATAAATTCCTTGTAGGCATTTTGCCATTCCTGGTCGTCGAACTCGCGCCAGTTGGGCGACTCGGGCAGATCAGGAAACTCCGCGCGTAGCTCCGCATATTCAGTCTCGCCCTGAGCGCGGTCCTCAAAGAAGCCCTGCAAGGTGAAGGGCTCGTTGTCCCGAATCTGCAACAGGCTCCAGGAGGAGCGCACGTATTCGCAGAAGTAATCTTCGATGGCTTGCGCCGCATCCGGCGAGACGTGACAGGAAATTTCGTGCATGGTGTGATTTTTAAAATTTAGCCGCGGATGGACGCGGCAAAACAAAAAGCTACCCGAAGATGGCGTCTTCGGCGAGTTTGCGGACGACCTTGGAGAGCAGGGCGTGTTCGGCCTGGTGGACGCGTTCCTCGAGGGCTTCGAGGGTGTCGTCGTCGTGACGGGGGACTTTGGCCTGAGCAATGATTTTGCCCGCATCGACCACTTCGGAAACCCAATGAACCGTGCAGCCGGTCTCGGCGTCGCCCGCATCGTAGGCCTGTTTGATGGCATGGAGGCCGGGATACTTGGGCAACAAACTCGGGTGCAAATTGATGATACGGCCCGCAAATGCCTTGAGCAGCGGCTCCTTCAACACGCGCATGAAGCCGGCGAGGACCACGAGGTCTGGCGCAACGGAATCGATGGCGTTGGCCCAGTGGGCCTCGGCTTCCTCGGAAAATTTCGTGCGGTAGGGACCGGGGTCCAGATAGGCACTCGTCACTTCGTAGCGTGGACCGAGCTCCAGGATGCGGGCATGGGGCTGGTCCGAATAAATGGCCAGCACCTGCGCCGGGCCGAGTCGACCTTCTTCCTGTGCGCGCAACAGCGCCTCCGCGTTACTGCCGCGTCCCGATCCGAGAATTGCTACACGATACATATCGAAAAAAGTTTCACGGAAAGACCCGCCAACACCAAGCAAATCCGACGAGTTTTTTTAGCCGCGGATGGACGCGGATGAAACGCGGATTTTTACAGG
>JBNNDZ010000273.1:0-2843 GCA_050285865.1 Puniceicoccales bacterium | reverse complement strand
GGCGACAACACGCTGACACTCGCCGCGCTCAACGACATCAAGCAATACCACGGCGACGACCCCGGCATGTCACTCATGCTCATCGACTATTACATCTTGAACGAACAATACGAGGACGCCATCAAAGCCGTTGAACGCCTGGAAAAATATTCCGGCACACCCGATGCCGTGCTACTCTCCATGCGCGGAAATATTCTTTTGATGAATGGCGACGCGGACGCCGCCATTGCTGTAGCCCGCGAAGGCATCCAGGCAGAGCCCGGCGAAGACGACCCCTACTGGACCCTAGCCGACGCCCAGGCTCGCAGCGGCGAATACGCTTCCGCCGTCGCCACCTTCAAGCAGTTGGAGTCACTCTTCGGCTACGAATTCGACTACGATTACTACCGCAGTCAGCCCGATTACGAGGCATTCGCAAAATCTCCAGCATTTGAGCGCTGGGCCGCTGGCGAGTAAACGCCGTGCCAGGGAGCCAATGTGATGATCTAGAAATCATTAACAGGGCGTCAAAAAAATCATATTAGGCCAACGGCCTGATTCACCGTAGCCTCGGGCAACGCCCAAGGAAAGCGTTCAGTTCAAATTCCTCAGGCCAACGGCCTGATTCAAAACAGGATGGATTGGCGACGTTTGAAGCAGGCCGTTGGCCTGCGAAATGGTTTTCGGCTAAGAACCTCGGGCGTTGCCCAAGGCTACGGTGAACAAGGTCGTTGACCTTGCCTAACGCATTTAGAGGGCGTCAAAAAGTCTGATCGAGTCCAGTGAGATGTATCCGAGAGACAACATTTCGTCTTCTGAATCGAGGCAAAACGTGTCGATTACATCTCACGCCTAGACCCAAAGACCCCAAGGTAATTCCCTTTGTGCCTATGTGCCTTTGTGAGAAATTATATTCGTCAGATATAACGAGGGATTTCACCATCGCTACGTTGAAACAGCCTTTCAGGCTACCAAAAATGCAACGAATTCCGCTGACACCACACTAGCTGACACCTCTTAGTTCGCAAACACGTAACCCTTCGCCAGTGCTTCATAGTCGGCAACTTGGGCCGACTGCCATTCTGGCGTATGGTGCAACTCCTCCGCGAGAAGCCCTGCGACAACTGGCGCGGCTTTGATCGAGGCCTTCGCATTGAGCAGGAGCGAGCGCGTGCGCCGGGCAAGGACGTCTTCCACGGTGCGGGCCATTTCGTGCCGCGCATGCCAGATGACCTCCGCCTTCGTAACGTTGAGCTCCGGGTGAACTTTGTCCTGCAAAGCGACATTATCATTCATTAGCTCGCGGATCGGTTGCGCATCGGAGCCATAAGGCTTGAGGTTCGCTTCCTTGATCGTTGCCTGGGTCCACCCGTGGATTTGCAGTTCCTTGGTTTGGCACGGCTTGCTCTCAAACCCGCCCAGCGTCTCCGCCTGGTCGATGACATCCTCAGCCATCTTGCGATAGGTCGTCCACTTTCCGCCGGTCAGCGTAATGAGACCGCTCCCACTCACCATGATCGTGTGATCGCGAGACAAGGCAGCGGTGTCCGAACCATCACCCGCTTTCACCAAGGGACGCAGGCCCGCGAAGATGCTCAGCACATCGGAATCGGTGGGATCCTTGGCCAGGTATTTACGTGCGTGGCTCATCACGAAATCGCGTTCTTCCGGCAACGCACGCGGTTCGAGCGAATGACTGTCGAGCGGCGTATCCGTTGTCCCAACGACGACGTGATCGTGCCACGGCACGGCAAAGAGCACGCGACCGTCCGCTGTCTTGGGAATCATGATTGCCGCGTTACCCGGCAAAAATTCTTTCGGCAGCACAATGTGTATCCCCTGGCTGACGGCCACAATGTTCGAGGCCTTGGCGTCATCCATTCGGCGCACGTCATCGACAAATACGCCGGTTGCGTTGATGACACTGCGGGCGCGCACTTCGTATTGGTCGCCAGTTTCAATGTCGTTCACGATGACGCCGGACACGACGTCCTTCTCTTTCAACAGGCCAACGCATTTGCAGTAATTAGCCATCACCGCACCAAGTTCGGACGCCGTCTGCGCGAGATTCACCGCAAGCCGTGAATCATCGAACTGACCGTCGTGGTAAATCACGCCACCGATCAGGTTCTTCTGCTCCACCGTCGGGATCTGCTTAATGGTTTCCTCGCGGCTCAAATGTCGCGAAGGCGCGAGGCCCAGCTTCCCGGCAAGTTGATCGTAGACCTTCATGCCGATGCCGTAAAACGGCCCCTCCCACCAGGAGTAATTCGGGATAACAAAAGACTGCGAATGCACCAAATGCGGTGCGTTGCGGGTCAGGCGGCCACGTTCGCGCAAGGCTTCGAGCACCAGTGATACATTGCCCTGTTGCAGGTAACGCACGCCGCCATGTACCAATTTGGTAGAGCGGCTGGACGTGCCTTTAGCGAAATCCGCCTGCTCAAAAAGTGCGACACTGTGGCCGCGGGCAGCGGCGTCGACCGCAGCGCCGAGGCCCGATGCTCCGCCGCCGATGATGACCACATCGAACGGCTCACTGGCGTTGCGGATGCGGTTGATTGAACTGTTGCGATTCATGTGAATCCTTTCGTGTGAGTTATTTGAGAATGAATTGAGGGCGTGTTAGGGCCCTAGAAATTAACGACGTTGCGAATGCCCACGAGGTAAACGGGGTCGCGGTCACTGTTCCCATTCGGGTTCACGACAACCTGGAAGTCCGGCTGCACGGAGAACCATGGTGGGAATCTTCAAGAAGTACGGAACTATTTTTGCCAACCTGTCAGGGCTGAATGGAGATCTTCCTGTAAAAAACTGGGCACTCAGCACAAAACATTTTAAGAAAAAGGCCAAAAAGACAAATC
>JBNNDZ010000272.1:0-4989 GCA_050285865.1 Puniceicoccales bacterium | reverse complement strand
GGAGCGGTGCATGCAGTACGCGCCGGCCTGCATGGCTTCAAGTTTCGCACGGGAACCTGCAAGGTCCGGGCGTTGTTGGATGAGCAAATCGATTGCTTCTTGATTCATGGGATTATTATATTGCGGAAAATGAGGCATCCTTCCAAATCCTTCCCGACTCGGAGCCAGCTCCAGACGTCGAAAAAGAAACACGGCGCGTCCGCCGACGGGTTTTCCCAAGCAGTCGCGCTGTGCGAAAGGTTTGTCTCACGCCCCGGCGAGAAGGCCGACGCGTTATTTAATCAGTTGTCGAGTGATATTTCGCCTGAGGAACGGCGACGTTGTCAACGCTTGTTTTATGGTGCAGTGCGCCACTGGCGTTTGATTAACCACTTGCTGGACGCTTTGATCGAACGCGCACCGCGCCCGCAACTGCGCGCCATGCTCACGATTGCGCTGGCGGAATGGCTGGAAAACCTTAGTCAGGGAGCGGCATTGCCGGTGGCGAAAAAATCGAAGAAAGACGACGAAGGCCTGCCGCCAGTCGATTTTTTCCCCGGTTTGGAGACCGATGAGTCTTTGCCGAAAATCGTCGATTTTACCGTCGAGCGGGTGAAGCGTTCACTGAGTCCGGGCGAAGGTAAGTTCACCAATGCCATTTTAAGGCGTGCCGCCGCACTGATGAGTGAGGTGAATGAAAGCGGTTCACTGGGACTGCGGACGAGCCACCCGGATTGGCTGGTGCGCCGCTGGATCGCCGAACGCGGATCGGCGTGGACCGAGCGCGCGCTGCTCTTTAATCAGACCGCAGCCTCACCGACGCTTCGCTGGCGGGCGGGGACGACTTCGCCGGAGGACTGGGTGGCAATCGACGTGGAAAAGCTTCGCGGTGCAATCGAACTCGAAGAAGGGGCTGCCTTTAATATACCGGACACCGCGCCGCGCTTTTTCCGGTTGGGGGACGGGACCCCGTGGTCTTCTGCCGCCGGGGAGTTGTCCGCTGGCCGCGCTTACGCTCAGGATGCTGCAACTTGGCTGGCACCGGCCTTGGCGGGCATGCAACCCGGCGAATCCGCGCTCGACCTCTGCGCCGCACCGGGTGGTAAGGCGTCCTACTTGCTCGAAGCATTGGGGAATGATCCGGCGGGGTTGCTGGTCCTGCTCGATAAGCCGGGACCACGCATCGAGCAGCTCGACGCCAACCTTCGCGCTTGGTCGACGGACGAGGAGGGTCCCGAAGTGGCGCTGCTGGCCTTGGATTTGCTCGAAGCTCAACCGGATGAGCTGGGCGCATTCCATGCCGTCTTGCTGGACGCGCCGTGTTCGAACACGGGCGTTATCCGCCGTCGCCCCGACGTAAAGATCCGTCTGCGCCCGGAAGATATCACCGCGAGCGCCGAGTTACAGCTCCAACTATTGACCAAAGCCTCGGAATTCGTCGCCGAGGGCGGGCGTTTGATTTATTCGACCTGCTCGCTGGAGCCGGAGGAAAACGCGGGCGTGGTGGAGCAATTCCTCGAAGCGAACCCGGAATGGACTGTCACCGTGACAGCCGAGTCCACGCCAGCTGACACTGGATTCGACGGTGCTACGGTATTCCGACTGGAGCGGGAAGGGTGATCAACGGTTTTGCAGGAACTCGTCTACTGATACACCGGCTTGTTTCAAAACCCCGGCCAAGGTGCCTGTCTTTAATTCCTTGTGGTTAGGGACGACGCACCCGGTTGAACCGCGGCGCATGATGATATGGCTCCCTTTTTGACGGCTGATGTTGAATCCCAGTTTTTCCAAGGCCGCCACACACTCGCGCCCGCTGACACGCGGTAATTTAGGCATGGCTGACTTCAAATGTGGTCATAAGTGCTGGGTTCGACGCGCTCAGCGGGAATTCTTCCAGATAAAGCTCCGTTGCCTCACGTAGATTGAACAGTGCTTCGTCTATAGTTTCGCCCTGGGAGGTGGTGCCTGTTTCTGGATTTTGCGCCACATAGCCACCGTCGGGATCCGGCCTAATGATTGCGGTCAAAGTCATAACCTAACACATACCTCATGTGGTAATAAGTGCAATTCGATTTTCACGTCTCCGGCGTCTCCGGATCGACCTCGAATCTGCCTCCGCCGTAGCATTTGGCGGCGTAGATGAGAATCCACAGTAGGCCGTAGGCGAGCCCGAGGACGACGCCCAGGTCCACAATGCCGCGCCAGGGCTGGGGCAGGGTCCGCACAATAATGATGAGGATTACAATGCCCGTGAAAAGGCACCACGTGACGGTGATTCGCTTCTTGGTGGCATGGAAAAAGCCCATGCAGAACGCCGGTGCCAGGAGGACGTGGAGCGGCTTGGGGTGCGTAGCCAAATACTTTGAGCGGGCGACGACACGGGGAGAGAATTGCTTTTGGAAGCCGCGGTAGCCTTCGGCGACCAGCATGAAGACGGACCAGAGTATGGCGGCGACCCACTGAAAGGTGGTCAGCCCGCTTTGGAGTGCTTCGGCGGCGTAGGGGGTCAACCGGTAAACGGCACTGCCAATCAGCAGGAACACGCCACCCAGGCCCCAGGTCATCGCAATGAAACGCATGCCGGGGAGCTAGGCCTGTTGGCCGAACTTTTCAACCATTGCCTGCAATACGCGTTCGGGTACGAAGTGCGCGACTCGATCGACATCGAAGTTGGCCACGGCCTTCACGATGTTGGAGCTGGTGTAAAAATACTCCTGATTGGGCATGAGGAAAATCGTCTCTATATCGTCCGCAAGGTGGCGGTTCATTTGCGCCATCTGAAATTCGTACTCGAAGTCGCTGATCGCCCGCAGACCGCGCACAAGGACCGTGGCACCGACCGCCCGGGCGAAATCAACCGCCAGCCCTTCCAAGGCTTTCACGGATACACATGGCAGATGGCCAGTGACCTCTTCCACGAGTTGAATGCGCTCCTGCTGAGTGAAAATCGGCTGCTTCGGAGCGTTGGGTGCCACCGAGACAATGACCTCGTCGAACAGGTGGCAGGCGCGTTCGAGCACGTCGAGGTGCCCGTTGGTGATGGGATCAAAAGTGCCTGGGTAAATGGCGCGGCGCATGGGATCAGTCTGCGAGCCCCGAGCATGGAGTCAAGAGCCGCGATGGAGGGGGGGCTGCGAATTACAATTGCGAATCGGGGATTGTCTAGGTGGATTGGAAAGGGCTTCACAAGTCGGCCTCGAAATGATGTGATGCTTAATCGGATCGGCTTTGGGCTGCCGCAAGTCCGCAATTAAAAATCTGCAACCTGAAATCCATTGAACCTTCCCAACCTGCTTAGCCTGTCTCGTGTCGCGTTTTTGTTCCTCATCGCGGCGTTGCTTTTCGTGCCGCTCAAAGGGGCGGCAATGGCGGCACTCGTCTTGTTTATTGTGGCCGCTTTGACGGATTGGGCGGACGGCTATATCGCGCGCCGGTTCAACATGATTACCGATTTTGGCAAGCTGATGGATGCGCTCGCGGACAAAATTTTGATGGTCGGCACGTTTGTGGTGCTGATGGCGATTCCGGGATTTTTACCCTGGTGGAGCATTTTTCTGATTTTGATCATCATCGGGCGGGAGTTTCTCATCACCGGTCTGCGCCTGGTGGCGGCAAGTCGCGGTGTGGTCTTGGCGGCCGAGCAGGGGGGGAAGATTAAAACCGTCTTTCAAATCCTGGCCGCAGCTGTGTTGTTGCTCGCCCTGTCGTTGACGCGCGACTTTGGCCTCGTAGGGGCCGTGGTGAACGGGTTTTTCTGGGGCGGCATGGTGTTGTTTATCATCGCCACCGCGCTGACGCTTCAATCCGGCTGCACTTACATGACGAAGTATTGGTTCCTGTTCAGCCCGCCCGAGGTGAAGGAAGGCAATGAATCCACGGAAAGGAACGACCCCTCCGCATGAACCCCGACCGCTGGCATCCGTGGACCCGCTTTTTGCCGAGTCCCGTCATCAATGGTTTCGCGACACTGGGCCCCATCGGCTACTGGGGCAAAGCACCGGGCACCAATGGAACTGTCGCGGGCGTGTTGCTCTACACCGTGCTATTTTTCTTCCTGAGCCCACTGGCCTACTTGGTAATGACCGCGCTGCTCATTTACCTGGCGATTGCGTTTTGCGGCGAGGCGGAGAAGCGCCTCTTTAAGCGCGACCCCGGCGAAGTGATCCTGGATGAAGTTGCGGCGATTCCGATTTGTTTCTTCGGCCTTCAAATGGCGATTGCGGATTTTGGCATTTGGGCGTGGTTAATTCTATTGGCGGGCTTTGGGTTGTTCCGCCTGTTCGACATCCTGAAGCCGTTCGGAATCAAGCGCCTGCAAAGCATGCCGGGTGGACTTGGTGTCGTGGTGGACGACCTGGCCGCTGGCGTGGCGACCTGCATTTGCTTGCATCTGCTGGTATATCTGATTAGGCCATATTTGGTTTCTGTTTAATACAGCACATTTTTGCCATGAAATCTATTCTCGCCGTTGTTTTATTCGCACTCCCATTGCTGGCTGGTTGCAGCAGTGGCTCGGTGGAGGGTGCGCTCGCTTCGCTGGGGGCTAGTGCCGCCAACCCAACGTCCGATCCGAATTCGCCCGAGTATCATCACCGCATGGAAAACCAGCGGCGCATTACGGAGGCGCAAAACGAATACGCCCGTAATCATCGTGACCCCGACGCCCCAGTCGATGTCTGGCCGGAGTCGTATTGACGCGACACAAGCAGCTAACCTAGAAGCGGCTTCCAGCCGCTTTATCATGGAATCGGGAAAGCGGCAGGATGCCGCTTCAACGTTAGCGGGCGTCTTACGCTAAGTCCGGCGAGGTCGGGTGCTGCACGAGCCATTCGAGGGCGAACAGGTAGCCGGACATGCCGAGGCCGGTGATGACGCCCTTGGACAACGGAGCGGTCAGCGATTTTTGCCGGAATTCCTCGCGGGCGTAGATATTGGAAATGTGGACTTCGATGAAGTTGAGGTTCGCGCTGGCGACGGCGTCGCGGAGGGCGACCGAGGTATGGGTGAAGG
>JBNNDZ010000271.1:0-5218 GCA_050285865.1 Puniceicoccales bacterium | reverse complement strand
GAAGCGCTTTGATATCCTTTGCATGCCGGCAAAAACGTCCTCGGTGATGTCTTCCTCGACGTAGAAACGGCTCCGGGCTTCGTCGTCCTTGAGGAAGACGAATTCTTCGGAATTGCCGGTGCGGATGCGCGCCATGAACTTCGGCAGCTCGAGTGATTCGGGGTCGTGCTGATCGAGGTAAAGGTGAGACGGGCAGCCGTAGCGAGTGACGCCTCGAATCAGCGTTTCCATGCGCGAAAGGATTTCGACCATCTTGTCGACCTTGGCGGCGGGGAATTCGTGACCGTCGCGCAGGCGGGTGAGGATTACGTCTTCACTGCCGAGTTCGAGCAGGATGCGGTTCATTTCCGCGTCGTTGTCGATGTATTGCTCACGCTTCTTGCGCTTGATCTTATAGAGCGGCGGCTGGGCGATGTAGACGTAGCCGTGGTCGACCAGCGGACGCATGAAGCGGTAGAAGAACGTCAGGTAGAGTGTCATGATGTGCGAACCGTCGACGTCCGCGTCAGCCATCAGGATGATCTTGTGGTAACGCACTTTCGAGACGTCGAATGCGCCGTCGCCATCGGTGCCAATGCCGGTGCCCAATGCAGTGATGAGCAGGCGGATGTTCTTGTTGTTGAGCATCTTGTCGAGGCGGGCCTTTTCGACGTTCAGCGGCTTGCCAAACAGCGGAAGGATGGCCTGGTAACGGCGGTCGCGGCCCTGCTTGGCAGAACCACCCGCGGAGTCACCCTCAACAATGAAAATTTCGCACAGGGACGGGTCTTTTTCGGAGCAGTCGGCGAGGTTGCCGGGGAGTCCGCCGCCGCTCATCACGCTCTTGCGGACCGTTTCGCGGGCCTTACGGGCGGCCTCGCGGGCGCGAGCGGCACTCAGGCACTTGTCCACGATGCGCTTGGCTTCGCGTGGATTTTGGTCGAAGTAGAGCTTGAGCTTGTCGCCCATGACGCGCTGCACAACGCCGTCGACTTCCTGATTCAGGAGCTTGTCCTTGGTCTGGTTGTTGAAGCTCGGGTTGAAGAGCTTTACCGAAATAACCGCTGTGAGGCCCTCGCGGACGTCTTCGCCGGAGATGCTCGGGTCTTTGTCCTTCACCAGGTTATTGGCCTTGGCGTAGGTGTTGACCGCGCGGGTCAGCGAGGTGCGGAAGCCCGACATGTGGGTGCCGCCGTCGCCGTTGTAAATGGAGTTCGCGTAGGGGTAAATCGCCTCGTTGTAGGTGTCGTTGTACTGGAGCGCGACGTCGACCGTGATGATGTCGTCCGGGGCGTCGTCCTTGGGGGCGATTTCACCGGTGAATTGGACCGGTTCGGGGGTGAGGGTAGTCTTGCTGCGGTTGAGCCAGGAAACGTATTGCGAGGCACCCTGATCGAACTTAAACGTCTCACCCTTTTCTTCGCGCTCGTCACGGAAGTTGATGACAATGCCGGGGTTAAGGAACGCGAGCTCGCGAAGGCGCTTGGCCAGGATGTCGTATTTATACTCGTGCTCGGTGACGAAAATTTCCGTGTCGCGGAGGAAGGAAATCTTGGTGCCGGTCTTCTGGGTTTTTCCGATCACGTGGAGTTGCTCCGTCACCGCGCCGCGGGCAAAGCAAATCTTGTGAATCTCGCCATCGCGG
Organism: Puniceicoccales bacterium; assembly: GCA_050285865.1. GTDB lineage: Bacteria > Verrucomicrobiota > Verrucomicrobiia > Opitutales > Cerasicoccaceae > Cerasicoccus. Next base: position 3,594 of record JBNNDZ010000271.1, on the reverse strand, counting down.
CGAACTTCGGCTTCCATCCATTCCGAGACGGCGTTCACGCAACTGGCACCCACGCCGTGGAGGCCGCCGGACACCTTGTAACCGCCTTGGCCGAACTTACCACCGGCGTGCAGGTCCGTCAAAACAAGCTCCACACCAGACTTGCCGTGCTTGGTCATTTTGACCGGAATGCCGCGACCGTCGTCTTCCACCGAGCAGGAGCCGTCGTTGTGGATGGTGACATCGATTTGGTTGCAATAACCGGCCAAATGCTCGTCCACCGAGTTATCGACGATTTCGAATACGCAATGGTGCAGCGCACCGCCGTTGGTCACGTCACCAATATACATCCCGGGGCGCTTGCGGACTGCTTCCAGTCCTTCCAGCTTGCTCAACGAGTCTTCGGTGTATTCGGTGGGTTGTTTCTTGTTCGAGTCGGAGTTATTCGATGCCATACAATCCTCCAATTTATAGGAGGAAATTCATTGGCCGCCAACTAAAAAGTTTGGCTTTTATGGCACTAAATATGCGGTTTTCACAGGGGAAACCCACTAAATATAGGCCAGGCGTGAATAAAACGCTCGTTTGGAACAAAGTCACGAAACCCACCTGATAATTCTGCTGAAAAGCGGCCCGATCAGACGTCCTTTTTGACCATGACATCGAGCTGCGGGAAGGGGATGTCGGCACCGCAATCTGTAACCGCTTGATAGACAGCACGGTTGATCTTAAAACGGACGGCGTGGTAGTGCTTGGTCGGGACCCAGCAGCGGAAGGCGAGGTTGACCGATGAATCCGCGAATTCGTCGATGCCGACCTGCGGCTCGGGGTCGTTGGAGACTTCTTCAATGCCCTTCACGGCGTCCTGGACGGCCTGGAGCGCGGTATCGGGGTTGGACGCGTATGATATGCCAATCACGCCCTCGACAATGCGGAATTCGCGCGAATTGACGAAGATCTCGCCCATGATGTGCTTGTTGGGGATCGTGATGATTTCGCCGTCTTCGTTTTCCAGCCGCGTGTAGGCGAGGGTGATCTCCTCGACCTGGCCGTATTGCTCCTGGACGCGGAGGGTGTTGCCGACGACGAACGGGCGCGTGAGGATGATCATGATGCCCGCGCCGTAATTGGAAATGGGACCCTGGACTGCCAGGGTGAGACCGAACGCGCCCGCACCCAGTGCCGCCACGAGCGGGGAAATGCTGTAGAATTTTTCCACGGCAAAGAGGATCGCCACCGTCAAGACGAGCATGCGCACCATGCCGGAGACGAACTTCGCCAGCGTGACGTCCATCCCGCGCTTTTCCATGCGCGCGAGGATGAAATTGCGCAGCCAGCCAGCGAACCAGAAGCCGATGGCCAACACGAGGACGGCGGACAGGATTTTCGCCCCGTTCTCGATCATGAACTGGACGACAAATTGGGCGGTTTCGTTGGCTTGCTGAAGATCTTCCTGCATGGCTTGCGTTTTCATTGCCATTGTTGGGTAAAGAACTCAACTTTGGCAATCGTGAAGCTTTCCTTAAAGGTTGAATACGCCCTGCGCGTGCTGGCACAATTGGGCCGTTACCATGGCGGGCCCAAGCTTGCGCACATCGAAGAACTGGCGGAGGCCGAGAGCGTGCCGTCGAACTACCTCGTTCAAATCCTTAACGAACTTCGCAACGGCGGCGTGATAATCAGCCGACGCGGCAAGCAAGGAGGCTACGCGCTCGCCAAGGAACCCGAAGCGATTTCGCTGTTCGACGTGATGAGCGTCATCGACCCCGGTTTGTTCGCGAACGAGCCTTCCCGCGTTGGCCAGTCTGGTCCCGCAGTGGCGAACGCATTGAATATCATCGGTGAAGCATTCGAGGAAAAAGCGCGCTCGGTTTCCGTTCGCGATTTGATGCCCAAGGACGCCGGGGCGATGTACTACATTTGAACCTCGTCAACCAGTAGTGCGCTCAGGGTAGCGACCGACGTCCTCGTCGGCCACAGCAGGCCACTTGTGCTGACGGCCGGAAAGTCCGGAAACGCCCAAGGCTTGTCGCCCCACTATTATGTGTCGATGGGCAGATATGGCCGACGAGGACGTCGGTTGCTGCCAACTGTGACGCCTTTGACTTAAGCACCGCTGCGGGCGAAAAGTGATGTGAAGCCCTTGCGGCGCTTTTGGGGTGGCTCTTCGGCTGTCTCGGAATCCTTAGCGGGCTTAGTGGCCGGGGGCGGGTGAGGTGGCATATCCGCCGGTGGCGTATGCTTTTTCGCGGCAAGGTCGAGTAGGCCGGACGGTGCTTCACTGGTCGGCATCGGCGGCACAGTAAGGCCGGAACTGGGCTTTTTGCGTCGTTTGTCGGGGTTGAGAAACGGGCGGACCACCTGGTCGATCAGGATCGGCTTTTTCATAACCGTAATCCCGCACATTTGCAGTTGGTTAAATTCCGAACGGAGAATCGAGGGGGACAGGACTACAACGTGCAACTCAGGGTCTTCGGCCTTAACGCCCATTACGAACGTCATGCCGTTATTCTCGTCGATGGAGTAATCCGCAATAAACAAGTCAACCGGAGCTTCTTTGTTGGCAAGCGCCGCTTTGCAGTCGTCGATGGTTTTTGCGGTGACGACTTGGTGACGCAGCTTCTCCAGTTTCCTCGAAACATTTTCGAGAACTGCGTCTTGATCATCCCAGTAAAGAACTTTCACAAATCACAAAGTAAGGGGATTGTGATTTAATGCAAGTGAAGTTTTGAGCCCGGGTTTTGTTTTACAACCAAGTAACAAGCTTGCCCGGGCATTATTGGGCACTTTGGCCCAGTAAATTACGGTATTTGGCCAGTGCGTAGAGCGGCCAGCTCCATTGGTAGCTGTCATACTTGAGATAGAACACCCGGGGGAATCCGGTGCCGGTAAAGTGCTCGTAACGCCAGGAGCCGTCTTCCTTCTGCGTGTTTAGCAGGTAGTCCACCCCGCGCTGAATGGAGGGCCGATTCGGGTTGCCAAAGGTCAATAGCCCCAGGAGCGCCCAGGCCGTTTGGGATGCGGTCGACGGCCCTTCGCCCTTGGTGGCGACGTCATGGTAGGTCCACACGCTTTCGCCCCAGCCGCCGTCCTCGTTCTGGCAATTTTCCAGCCAGTTACGGGCCTTTTGGACATAGCCCTGGGTCATGTCCTCACCGACAGCGTGCAAGCCGCGGAGGGCGTGGCCGGTGCCGTAAATGTAGTTCACACCCCAGCGGCCGAACCACGAACCGTCCTCAAGCTGAGTATCGAGGAGGAACTTGCGGGCGCGCTGCACGACATCGTCTTCCTGACCATATCCCATCAGGGCGAGCGTCTCGAGGGCGCGTCCGGTGATGTCGGAGCAGGGCGGGTCGAGGATGGCGTTGTGGTCGGCGAAGGGGACCTCCTCCAGCCACAGGTCGTTGATGTCCTTGTCAAACGCCGCGAAGCCGCCTTCCTTGCACTGCATGGCACGGCACCAGCGAATGGCACGGTCGAGCGTCTGTTCCTGTTCCTTGACGTTGGAGGCGAGGAGTGGCTTCAGGCCGAGCACGACCTGGAAGGTGTCATCGACGTCCGGGTACCAGTCGTTGTTAAATTCAAACGCCCAACCGGCAGCTTCGGGGAAGTCGC